>DAIQQD010000123.1:0-3512 GCA_036787015.1 Chloroflexota bacterium | reverse complement strand
TGGCGGCGAACGCCACGGATCTGGCCCTGGAGCTGCAGAGCAGCATAATCGCCTCAGACATTATGAAAGGATTGAAGGTGTGAGCATCATGCCCAAGAGAATCGCCCTACCTCTGACTGATGAGACAGTGGCCAGCCTCAAAGCCGGGGATGATGTCCTCCTCTCCGGCATCATGTACGTCGGCCGGGATTCCGCTCACAAGCGAATCGTCGAGGCGATGGATCAGGGCAAGCCCCTTCCGTTCGACATCAGAGGCCAGACCATCTACTACATGGGCCCGTCACCGGCCAAGCCGGGGAAGGTGATCGGCTCGGCCGGCCCCACCACCAGCGGGCGCATGGACAGCTACTCCCCCCGTCTAATGGCCGAAGGGCTCAAGGGCATGGTGGGTAAGGGAATGCGGACAGCAGCGGTCAAGGAAGCCATGAAGAAACACAAGGCCGTCTACTTCGCCGCCATAGGCGGGGCGGGCGCCCTCATATCCAAGGCCATCAAGAAGTCAGAGGTCATAGCCTACGAAGAGTTGGGAGCAGAGGCGCTCTTGAGAATCGAAGTGGCGGACTTCCCCGTCATCGTAATCAACGATGTCTACGGCGGAGACCTTTACGAAGAAGGGAAAGCCAAGTACAGGAAGTCGTGACCACCCCGTTCTTCCTACACGGCTGCCGGGCAAAGCAGAGTATACCGCCCGGAGTGCCGATAGCCGCGCAGAGATGACCCAGACAGAACAGTGCTTCTGATTTGACTTAGCAGGAGGGCAGATGTCTCTCTTCGGTACCAGCGGTGTCAGGGGTGTGTTCGAAAAGGACCTGACCCTGGATCTATGCCGCGACGTGGCGCAGGCACTGGCCACGGCATTGCCGGTTGGGGCCAGGGTCTGTCTGGCCACAGATTCCCGCGTCAGCGGACCGGCCATCAAGGAGGCCGTGATCTCAGGGCTGTGCACCTGCGGGGTGGAGGCCTCCGAACTGGGCATGCTGCCTACGCCCGCACTCGCCCTTCTGACCAGAGAGTGGGGCTTCGACACCGGAGTCATGATCACCGCATCTCACAACCCTCCCGAGTTCAACGGCATTAAGCTGTTCAATGCGAACGCCATGGGATACAGCCGGGACCAGGAGCAGCAGATCGAGGCCATCTACTCAGGCAAGAGCTTCAGAAAAGGCAATCGCGGATCCACCCGTGTCACTCAGGGAATGAGACAGAGCTACCTCCAGGCGATCAGAGGCAAGCTGCCGGCAAAGGGAATCGACAAGCGACTCAAGATCGTGGTAGACCCAGGCAACGGGGCGGCCTCCGGCTTTGCCAGTTGGGTCTTCACTGAGCTGGGCCTGGCGGTCATGCCCATCAACGACAAGCCCGACGGGCGTTTCCCGGGTCGAAACCCAGAGCCTAAGGAAGATACCCTCCAAAATACCATGGCTTTCCTCAGAGACTCAAAGGCAGATCTGGCCGTCTGTTTCGATGGCGACGCGGACCGCGTGGTCTTCTGCGACCGGGATGGCTTCCTCGGATTCAACGAGCCGATCGCCTTCATCTCGAGACTCGCCGTCCAGCAGACCGGCCAGAAGGCGGTGGCCACCACAGTGGAGACGGGCCGCCTGCTGGAGCTGGCCACCCAGGACCTTGGAGTGAAGGTATTCAGGGGCAGGGTCGGCGATGCCGACGTGGCTCACCTGGCGCGAGAGACCAACGCCGCTATTGGCGTGGAGCAGGTCGGGGTGTACATAATCCCCCAAGTTGGATACTACCCGGACAGCATGTTCGCCGCCCTGACGCTCCTGTCTCATATCCACGAGGCCACGGAGATCAGGGCTTTCTTTCAGAGGATTCCAGCTCTGTTCTTCGACAAAGGTAGAGTCAGCTGCCCCAACGAGTCCAAGGCGGCATTGATGACAAGAGTGGCGCAGAGGGCGGCCGACTTCGGCGCCGTCAGCATGAGTACCCTGGACGGAGTCAGGTTGGAGTTCGGCCACTCATGGATGCTCATCAGGGCCAGCGGCACCGAGCCTGTCATCCGAGTGCTGGCCGAATCATCATCGGCTTCGACCACGGCAGACCTGATTGACAAGGGTGTTAAGCTAGTCCAGAGTCTTGTATCAGGGAGTACGCAATGAGAGCCATCCTGCTCTGTGGCGGCATCGGGAAGAGGATGTTCCCCATCACAGAGGACAAACTGCTCCTCAATTTCTTGGGGAAACCCCTTCTCAGCCATCAGATCGAGAAGCTGAAGGAAGCCGGCCTCCGCGACCTGGTCGTGGTGGCCAGTCCCCAGAACGTGGACAGCATAGAACGCATAGCGGGTGAAGTTGCCGACATTCGGACCAAGTTCGTGGTCCAGGAGAAGGCTTTGGGCATCGCCAACGCTCTCGAGACCGCTGGACGCTTTCTGAAGGGCGAAGTCCTGATAGTCAACCCCAACGACATCTTCGAGACTTCCGCTCTCACCAGTCTGATCCAGGGCAGCCGAAAAGCCGGTGCAGCCGCCTACGTGATCGGCTACGAGGTGCAGGACTACTTCCCGGGCGGCTACCTGGTGACCAACAAGAGAAACGAGCTGACCAGAATCGTCGAGAAACCCCCAAGAGGCAAGGAGCCGAGCAACCTGGTGAATATCCTCCTCCATCTTCACACTGACGCAGCCGACCTCATGAAATACGTCGGCAGAGCTCAAACGTCACGTGACGACGTGTACGAGTGCGCCCTCGATCTGATGGTCTCCGAAGGGAACAAGATCAAGGTCGTTCCTTACACCGGCTTCTGGAAAGCCATCAAGTACCCCTGGCACATCTTTGGCATCGTCAGACACTTCCTCGACACATCCAAACCCAGCATCTCTCCCTCGGCGCAGATATCCCCGAAAGCCGTTGTCGAGGGAAATGTGATTATCGAGGACAATGTCAGAGTGCTGGAGAATGCCATCATAAGAGGGCCGGCGTACATCGGCTCCAAATCCATAATAGGCAACAACGTGCTGGTACGTGACTACAGCCACATTGGACGAAACTGCGTCGTGGGCTACTGCACCGAAGTGAAGGGGTCATACATAGGCGACAACTGCTGGTTCCACTCCAGCTATGTGGGCGACTCTATCATCGATGACAACTGTTCCCTGGCTGCCGGCACCGTCCTGGCCAACTTCCGATTCGACGAGAACAACATCAAGGTGAAGGTCGGCGGAGAAACCGTAGACACGGGGCTTGACAAGTTTGGTGCTATAATGGGGGGTAACTCCAAGACGGGGATCAACGCTAGCATTATGCCGGGGGTGAGAATAGGACCTCGTTCATTCGTTGGGTCTCATGTTTGCTTGATGAAGGATCTGCCGCCCGACAGAATGGTCCTGATGGAGCCGCGGTACAGGATACTGGACAGCAATATCACTTTGGGTGACAAGAAGAAGGCAGATCTCATGACGAAATTGGAGAAGCTCTGATGTGCGGAATAATCGGCTATGTCGGTGACGGTGCCGCCGCACCGTTCCTGATTAAGGCTCTCAAGAATCTGGAGTA
>DAIQQD010000313.1:0-1827 GCA_036787015.1 Chloroflexota bacterium | reverse complement strand
CTAGCGCGCCACCCACCCCCCGTCCACAGCCAGCGGGTGCCCCGTGATATAGGAGGCGTCATCCGAGCACAGGAACAGCACGGCCCGCGCGACCTCCTCCGGTTGGGCTATCCGGTTCATGGGGATGTGCGAGAGCAGCATCCGCTCGACTTCGGGCTGACCGTCGATCAGCCTGTGAACCATGGGTGTGAACGTGGGACCTGGGCACACCGCGTTGATGCGGATGCCGGCCTGGGCGTAGACGATGGCCGCCGTGCGCGTCAACCCCACGACCCCATGCTTGCTGCCGGAGTAGCCGGGATGCGACCCATCTCCGACCAAACCCATCACCGATGCCGTGTTGACAATGCTGCCGCCCCCGCTCTTGCGCATCTTGGGTAGCTCGTACTTCATGCACAGGAAAACTCCAGTCAAGTTCGTGTCTATCATCCGCTCCCACGAGTCTTCAGCGCAGCGGCTGACGGTGACAGCGTCTTCGTTGATGCCGGCGTTGTTGAACGCACAATCCAACCGCCCGAACGTCTCCACCGTCTTGTCCGCCATGTTCTTCACTTCGTCGGCTATTCTGACGTCGGTCATGACGAAGATGGCTTCACCGCCGGCGTCGCGGATCATCTTGGCGGTCTCTTCCCCACCTTCGACGTCGATGTCGGCGATGACTACTTTGGCCCCTTCTCTGGCGAAAGCCAGCGCCGTCGTTCTCCCTATGCCTGAAGCTCCACCGGTTACCAGCGCTACCTTACCTTCAAATCTCTTCATGGTTCTCCATACTCACGCAGCGTTCCTCTGCCCATCAGACAGCAAGAGTCTAGCACTCAGTCCAGGACAAGGGAAACCGCCCTTGGGAAGAAAGAGAGAAGGGCGCTGCCGCCAGCCTACTGTCTCTTGGATCGGCTGGCTTGGTCGACCAGCGATTGCAGGTGGTGGAACGCTTGAGCAGGGTTCGGCTGCACGAAGATGGCGCTGCCGACACAGATGTAGTCCAGGCCCAGCCTGGCGACCTCGGCGATGTTGGCCTCCTTTATGCCGCCGTCGACGCCGATTTCCAGGTTCGGCTTCCGGGCGCGGAGTTCCACTACTTTGTCCAGAACTTCGGGCAGGAACTTGGCTCCGTAGAAGCCGGGATGCACGGTCAGGAACAGGACGCTATCCACGGAATCGGCCAGCGAGAGAGTGGAGCTCAACGGCGTTTCCGGGTTGACGGCCAGCCCCACCTTGATGCCGAGGTGCCTGATCAGTTTGATGATCCGCAACGGGGAAGAGGTCGCCTCGAAGTGGAAAACGATCTTCTTGACTCCGGCCATGGCAAAGCACTGCAGTTGCTCCTCTGGTTGTTTGACCATCAGGTGCGCTTCCCATCGCAGCTTCGGGCTCACAGTGGCTAGGTCAGCACAGACGACGCTGTTGGAGGGGACGAAGCGTCCATCCATGATGTCCACCTGCACGAAATCGGTGAAGGTCTCTGCCTGGCGCAGCATCTGGGCCAGCGCCTGCGGATCATCAGTGAGGATGGCGGGGACGACGCGGCACGTTCTACTCATGGTGGCTTCTTAGCAACAGTGATTGTAGGAGCGGCGGAAGCGGCGTGTCAAGAGCGACCATAGGGAATCTTGACAAGGATGTATATTAGGTTGGATAATATGCTTAGCGTTACACAAATGATCAGTGTGACGCGGAAGCGGAGCAGTCTCACCTGGGGGGTGGGACTGGCACGGGTCCAGGGAGAAAGGAGTGTCCAAGTATGCCAGCCAGTGATACCATCTGCATCAGCCTCGGGAATTGGATCGTCGCTTTCTATGTTGTCTATGCTATGGCCGCTGTGGCGCT
>DAIQQD010000122.1:0-6552 GCA_036787015.1 Chloroflexota bacterium | reverse complement strand
CGCGGGAATGACAGAAGAGTTGTAGCCGGAGTCACAGTTCGGATTTGGAGTGGGACTGGAAATCGCTCAGGTCGAAGGTGCAAAATCAAGTACGTTGAGTTCCAGCGCCTCGTCGCCATTCCAGCGGTCGATGACCAGGTTGTACACGACGTCGATCTCCGGGGCGATCTCCGTGGCCAGACTCCCGAGGTCAAAGCCAATGGCCTTCCATGTGATCCTTCCGTCCCTCAGCCTCAACCTGAGGTGCTGAGAGGCGTTGCCGATGGCGTAGTGATCGACCACTCCGACTCTGCGGGACAGGAAGACAGGCATAGGGTTCTCGTGACCGAACGGGGCGAACCTGTCCACCAGTCTGTAGGTCTTGCCCCCGATGCTGGAAAGGGGCAGCACGACATCAATGGTCAGGTGAGGACGCAAGTCGATGCCCGCCAGTTGCCGCCCGGCTATGTCCAGCAGCCGCTGCTGCAACGGCTCGAGATTCTCTCTGGGCAAGGCAAATCCAGCGGCGCCCGGATGTCCGCCAAACCGGTCCAGAAGGTCCCGGCATTCCGACAGCGCGCTGACGACATCGAACTCTGGAATGCTGCGGGCGCTGCCTGAAGCCGTGCTCTCTCTCAGTTCATAAACGATGGCCGGGCGGTAGAATTCCTCCGCCAGCCGGCCGGCGATCAGCCCGGCTATGCCTGACGGATAGTCCCCGCCCCCGATCATCAGGAATGGCTGGGTGGTCCCTGCAATCGACAGTTCCGCCTTGGCCTTCGCCAGGAACTCCTCGGTCAGCCTCTGTCTCTCCTGGTTCTTCTCTTCCAGCAGCTGAGCCAGTTGGGTTGCTTCGTCGCTGGAAGTGGACATGACCAGGCGGTAGCTGGTGATGGCGTGGTCGAGCCTTCCGGGCGCGTTCAGCCGTGGAGCCATGGTCCAGGAGATGGACTCGGCGTCCACGTAGTCCGGTTCCAGTCTGGCCGTCTCCATCATAGCCCGCAGGCCGGCGCGGCGGGTCCGCCGCAGAACCTCCAGCCCCTTCTGCACCAGGTAGCGGTTCTCCTCCAGAAGGGGCACCTTGTCAGCTACGGTCCCCATGGCCACCAGATCCAGCATCTCATCCAGGCCAGCCTCCTTGTTGAGAGAACGAGAGACCGCCTGAAGGAGCTTGAAGGCGACCCCCACTCCGGCGAGTTGGCCAAACGGATAGGAAGAGTCCGGTCGCTTCGGGTTGACGGTGGCCAGCGCCGGGGGCAGGCCGGACATGACGTTGTGATGATCGGTGATTATGACGTCCAGACCATGTGCCTGAGCGTACGCCACCTCGGCATTGTTGGTAATCCCGCAGTCTACCGTGATGACCAGAGAGACGCCCTGTGTTCTCAGGTTGTCCAGGGAGTCCGTGTTGAGTCCGTAACCCTCTTGCACGCGATGGGGGAAGTAGGAGAGCATCTTTCCGCCCAGACGGGCCAGTCCCTCTACCAGGATGGCGGTGCCGCAGATGCCGTCGGCGTCGAAATCGCCATAGACGACCATGGTCTCTCCGGAAACCAACGCACGCCGGATTCTGGCGACCGCTTTCTCCATATCAGTCAGGAGAAAGGGGTCGTGTTGCAGATCCTGGCCCACATTGAGGAAGGACTCAGCCTTTCGCGTTTCGGTGAGGCCCCGGTTGTACAGGAGCTGGTTGACCAGAGGGGGTTGCCCCAGCCCTTGAAGAAATCCTGGGGGAGGCGATGGCAGCAGTCTCCAGCGGCGATGGTTCAATTGCCTGCCCTTGTCCTAACCTGCGTACTCTCTGAGTATGAGAACCGAGTTATGCCCACCGAATCCGAAGGAGTTGGACATGGCGGCCCTGACTCTCTGCTTTCGGGCGACGTTGGGTACATAATCAAGATCGCAGTCCGGGTCCGCATTCTCCAGATTGATGGTGGGTGGTACTACACCGTGCTGGATGGCCAGGATGCATACTGCGGCCTCGATGGCACCGGCTGCCCCGATCATATGCCCCATCATGGACTTCGTGGAGCTGACGGGAACCCGGTAAGCATCCTCGCCGAACACGGACTTGATGGCCATGGTTTCGCACTTGTCATTCATGGACGTTGAGGTGCCATGGGCATTGATGTAGTCGATATCTTTAGGACTCAAGCCGGCCTTCCGCAGAGCCATGAGCATGGCTTTGGCTCCGCCCCCACCGTCTTGGGCCGGCTGCGTGATGTGGAAGGCATCGGATGTGGCGCCATAGGCTGCCAACTCAGCCAGTATGTTGGCGTCGCGCTTGAGCGCATGGTCCAGGCTCTCCAGGACGAGGACTGCCGCCCCCTCTCCCATGACAAAGCCGTCGCGCTGGGCATCGAACGGACGAGAGGCCTTCTCGGGCGCATCATTGCGGACGGAGAGCGCGCCCGCCGCATTGAATCCGGCTATGGATATGGGGGTCAGGGGCGCTTCGGCCCCTCCGGCAATCATCACCTGAACGTCGCCACGCTTGATGATCTCGCAGGCCTCGCCGACGGCGTCGGCGCCGCTGGAGCACGCGGACGTAGCGCAGAAGTTCATCCCCTTGGCGCCCAGCATGATGGACACGTGTCCGGCCGCGGCGTCCGCGATCATCATGGGAACCAGAAGAGGGCTTATCCGGTGTGGACCTTTTTCTGCCAGCGTGGCCATCTGGGCCGAAAGCGTGGTTATGCCGCCTATGCCGCTGCCGATCAGCACCCCGACATCGGTACCTTCTTTCGCGCAGTCCAGGTTGGCCTGTTTCACGGCTTGCATGGCGGCGACCGTGGCGAACTGGGTGTAGCGGTCCATGCGGCGGGCTTCCCGGTGCTCGAAGTAGTTGGTGGCGTCGAAGCCCTTCACTTCAGCGGCGATCTTGGTCTCAAAGGGCTCCGCATCGAACAGGGTGATCCGTCCGGCGCCGGATTGGCCACTCTTGAGTGCCTGCCAGAGAGTCGGTACATCAAGTCCCAGGGGGCTCACAGCCCCCATGCCGGTGACTACGATCCGCATGGTCATTAGGGCCAGTAGAGCCTTTCAGCTTCCCTCTTCAGTTCAGCGCGGAAATGGGGGTGCGCGACGGCGACGAGTTCCAGCGCGCGTTCTCTCTGCGTCTTGCCTTTAAGCCTGGCGATGCCGTATTCGGTGACCACGTGGTCCGCCAGGGTTCGGGGCGTGCTGACCACGGTCCCTGGCTCCAGCATGGGCAGGATACGGGACAACTGGCCTCCCTTAGCTGTGGAAGGGATGGCCACCACGCTGCGGCCGCCCTTCGACAGATAGGCCCCGATGGCGAATGAAAGCTGTCCTCCGGATCCACTGGTCATGACGGGGCCTACGGACTCGGCGGCTATCTGGCCGGTGAGATCAACGGCGATGGCGCTGTTGATGGCCACCACATTATCATTCTGGCAGATGACTTTGGGGTTCAGAGCATAGGATGAGGAGTACACCTCGAAGAGAGGGTTACCGGCGATGAAGTCCATCTCCTCCTTGGAGCCGCCGCCCACCGCCGTGGCCACGCACTTGCCGATGTTGATGCTCTTGCGGCCGCCGGTCATGACGCCGTTCATGACCAGGGTCCCGATGCCCCTGACGGTGTTCTCCGAATGCCAGCCCAGATCGTGCTTGGTCTCTAACCCGCCGAACTGAGCTACCCACTCGGCGGTGCCGCCTACGCCTATCTCCAGGCAGTCGCCGTCTTTGACGATGGTGCCCACATAGCCGGCGACCGTCTTCTCCAGTTCGCCGGGGCCGGTGGTCTTCCTCCCGAGGATGTCGGTGCCTCCAGGGACCTTGCCGCTCGGGGTATGTTCGACGAAGTAGTCGATCTCCGAGACATGGATGAAGTTGTCTCCGTAGGTGCGGATGATGTTCCTGTTGACCTCGGCCATCACTGTCTTCGCCGACCTGGCCCACTCCTTCTTCATCCAAAGCGAGTTGCCGAAGCTGCAGAAGCCATGCTCATCGGGAGGCGAGATCTGCACCATGAAAACATCGATCGGCTTGGGCATGCCGTCGCCAATATCGGGCACGCCGAAGAGGCCGCTGACGATGAAGTCGGACTTCTTCTGCGCTATGAGGTCGCGGATCAAGGGCAAAACATAGGACGTCTCCAGGGCGAAGGCATCTGGAAAGGCATCATACCAGCTGGCATCATATATGGGGAGATCGCTGCCGCCGCCGCCCATGATCTTGACGCCGCTGATGTCTCCGGCCAAACTGACCAACGCCAGACCCAGTGCCGGGGCCTCTGGTTGGGCGAATACGACATAGTCTCCCGATTTCACTGCCTTGACAGCATCTTCTGCTGAGACCAGCCTCTTCTCGTACTCTTCTTTCCAGTCCACGCTCCGTGTGTCCCTCCTTATCGAACAAGACCATTCATGATGTTAGCATCAGGTGCTTCGGTGGTCAAGGTAACCCGCGCATGGGGGAACGATGCCGGGGCAGGAACGACTGAGGAGTGGTCACTGATCTGAGATGGTGGCCTGATATATGCCACAGCGCGATGGCTGCGACATGAGTATGGCATGCTTGGCGGCTGTGCGGAAGCGCCAGCGAAACCCGAGACGGCGCCTAGTAGTCGTAAGGAGTGGGCGTCATTTCTCGGATCAGTTCGGTGGCTCTGACTCTCAGCTTGTCCACACAGATGCCCAAAGCCTGGCGTTCTTCCTTGGTCAAAGTGGAGGTGAGGTTGGCGACGGCATTCATGCTTCTCTGGCGCTGGAAAGCTTCCTCACCCTTGGGTGTGACGACGACTCTAACCAAGTTCTTCCTAGACAAATCATGTTTCTTTTCCACCAAGCCCTGTTTCTCCATGCGGTCGATCAGGGCCGACATGGAATGCGGTTCGCGGCAGAGCATCCTGGCTAGGCGGGACGGTGTCAGCGGTTCCGGGGAAAGCTTCAGAGCGTACAGCACCATGGCCTGAATCAGCGATACATTGACGCGGGACAACTCAATCTCTCTGGCCCTCTCCACCACCTTGGCCGCCAGAAAGAGCCGGCCCCAGAGCAGTTCGTTCTCGTTCACTTCAATCTCTCTCTTGGGCATGTTGTCCTCCGAACTATACAGACCTCGCTGGATAGCTCCGTATTCTATATCATGCTGGAGCCGCAGACAAATGCGTTCAAGGGGGCTAGCAGGGCCGTGGCAGGCGCCGGCTTGCTCGAACAGATCCTATTCACCGAGCAGCACATCCTGAGGCAGGCCAAAACAGAAGTTAGCCCATCCACCGAATGGATGGGCTAGCCTTCATGAGAAAGGGGGGCGAGCCTCCCAGACAAACCATCTATGCGTCGATCAGAAACCCTGTATTCCCCCACTGAGATATCTTGCTAGGGTATCTTGTGAGATAGTAGACCAGAAAAACCTTGTTGTCAAGTCCTGCAGACTACCATCGTACCGGATCATTATGTTGGCCACAAAAAATAAATCCTCGGAGGGCCACGCTCCGTCGTGGCCGTTTGCGCGAACGCGGACGTGACGGAGCACGTCCCTCCATTGGACCTGATGGCGGGTTTCGCTCCGCTCTACCCGCGCTACAGACTGCTCATGCCGGATTCTCTGTAACTGTGGGGGAGACAGGAACAGCATCCTTACGGATTGCGAATCGGATTGATAGCTGGTGATCTGAGTATTGAAAGACAACCTTCCGCAATTCCATGAATGGATCATTAATCATTGGCACCAGCCTATCCAACTGCTCAAGTCCGTGCTCAAAGAAGGACTCAATGTCTTCGTCCCTGGGATTCGTCAGTATCACCTCTGCAACCATTTTCACGTTCTCGCGCATAAAGGTGAATTCGAATACCAGAAGCTGCTCCTGCACTCTACCCCTTCGGTTGTTGTGCAGCTTCTTGAGTTTGTCTTTGAGGGCATCCCACGCATCGGCTCCAAGCTTGCCCAGGAACCCTGTTGCTACGGCACAAATAACGAAGCCCCCGCCGATCGTGAGAGTACTAATCGCGTCCAGAGCCTTCTTGATCTCCTCTTGGGGTTTGGCATCAAGCAACCCCCCGATGTTGTCGATGATCGCTTGGTCTTCCGAATGTCTGTATGTACGATCAAACTCAACGCCAAACTCACCAACCTCGTATGCCTTCAAAGGAAGCTCCCTTAGATTGTCTACAAGTTGGATTTGCTCTCCATCCTCGAACATCTCTGCGACGCCTTGAACAGCATAGGCACCATCATCGAGGACAACAAGCTTTGCTGATACGATCCTTCCAATTGGTGGGATGCGTGGATCATGTTCTACACCCATCGGCAAGTATTCCGCATTGATTTGCTCAACAAGAGATGATAGAGCGTTTGGCGCGATCATATCTCCATGTTTGTCGACGTGCGATGTGGCTATGGTCAGATCCAGTAGTTTCATTTTTGGGGGTCCTCCTCAGAAGTAGATGGCACCCATCATCGCCCATTTAGCCTAGCCAAGCGATGGTTTCAGGTGCCTTATGCCAGACACACGCGAATTCCGGTGCCCACAGACGCTGATATACCGAGTCGGATGCATGTGGCCTGCCCGCACGCACAGCATCTCGAAAATCGACCAACTAGTAC
>DAIQQD010000312.1:0-1834 GCA_036787015.1 Chloroflexota bacterium | reverse complement strand
CGCTGACGGTGGTCATCTCCATCAAGATCGTGGGCATTATCCTGGTTGAGGCCCTACTGGTCATCCCCGCAGCGGCGGCCTTTCAGTTGACGCGCAACTTCGTGAGGATGATGGCGCTCTCCGTGCTCATTGGGGTGGTGTCAGGGGTGGGGGGGCTTCTTCTCTCCTACTGGTGGGACCTGCCTTCCGGCGCTACTATCGTGCTGACTGCGGTGGCGATATTCTTCGTGTGCTTCGTCTTGTCGCCGAAGCGGCGACGGCATTTGGCACTGGACAAGAAGTAGGACAGCATGAATTAGGGTGGGGATGGCGCTGCCTTCTGTGACATGGTTGCTTGTCTTTACTGAGGAAGAGTGGAGGAGCGGAAGATGTGCGAGTTCTGCCACAAACATGGCGAAGGCAAGAAGTGGTACCTCCAGGCACAGAACTATTCAGAGGATCTGCTAAGTGACCTGAGGCGGCGCAAGTTCATTCAGAACTTCATTCGGTACCCGGAGCACTTGAATGGAGGCCAGAGGAGAATAGAAGGGCTGAGACGTCTTCCGTCGTATGTTCGTGCCGTCGTCACCCCGATCGCAGTGAACAGACAGAAGAAGGTTCACTATGGGCAGGTCGTGCCGATCGAGGAAGTGGAGCGCATCTTCGATTTCGTCAACTCTGTCACCAGGCTGCCTTGCATATGTCGTCAGGCCACGGTGGGCAGCGAGCAGAGGTACTGCTATGCGGTCAGCATGGTTCCACCGGAACAATCGCGGTTGATTGAAATGGTGCGGTCGGTTGATGCCAGCTACCTCACGGGCCCGGACACCAGCGGCCTGGAAGTGCTATGCAAAGAGGAGGCCCTTGCTAGTCTCAGGGAACTGGAGAATAAGGGTCTTTGCCACTCCGTCTGGACCTTCATTACACCGTTCATCGGTGGTATTTGTAACTGCGACCGATCGGATTGCGTGGCGATGCGGCTATCTGTGACCTTGGACTACCCGGTTATGTTCCGGGCGGAGTATGTAGCTGAAATCAACCCTGACTTGTGCAATGGGTGCCGCCAGTGTATGCGTGTCTGCCAATTTGGGGCCATGGGATTCAGCATTGCCCACGAGAAAGTGGTGATAGACCCCAGACGATGCTACGGTTGCGGGATCTGCCGCAGCCTTTGCACCAAGGATGCCATTGTTCTTGCCGATCGCTCTTCCGTATCCCTGGCGCAGGGTGTGTGGTGATCAGCTCAGACGTGGAACTCTTGGATTCCTGTTCAACACGGCAGTGGCAGGCAATGGGGATGCGTTGGGCCGAGGCGCTGGGGTGTGAGACATATCAAGGTTCTTGATCTCACGTGCGTGCCTCTGGTTGTCTTTCGGTCCGCCGCCGCACCCGCCACACCCGGTGCAACCTGCTGTAGAAGAGGAGGCCGGTCATGGCCAGCAGGGCGAAGAGGCTCAGCACCAGCAGGACTGGTTTCCAGAAGGACGGCGTCACCTTGATGCTCACCGGAGCGCTCAGGTCTGAAGGCCCGTAGAGTATCCGGCCGTAGTCATCGATAGACCATACCACAATGTCGTGACGCCCGCGAGCCAGATACAGGTCAACCCCAGAGTCGTTTCCCGTATAGTTGCGCACACCGTCCACAAACACCTGGACGAATCCCCCTTCGCTGGCGCCTTCCCATCTGACTCCCACAACGGGACCGGTACTTGATCCATCGGCAGGCGACGTAACCTGGAGATGGGCGTCCGTGTCCAGGTAATAGACTCCGCCGGCGGCAGCCACCCCCAGTATCCCCGGTTGGTGGGCTTCGAACACAGAGATCGACCCAGGGTAGAACCCCACAAAGGCTGCC
>DAIQQD010000121.1:0-6603 GCA_036787015.1 Chloroflexota bacterium | reverse complement strand
TCGCCGGTCTGGTGAACGCCGACACCATCACCAGCGTGACCTTGACCAGCGCCGGGGCAGCGGCCACTGCTGGAGCGGGAAACCATGCCATCGTACCCAGCGCGGCTACAGGCACCGGCGTAGAGGATTATGAGATTACGTATGTCGATGGCACTCTGATGGTGAACCCAAAGGCCCTGACCATTACAGCCAGTGGCCGCACTAAGACCTACGGTACCGCGGTCACTTTCGCCGGGACTGAGTTCACGGTCGCCGGCCTAGTGAACGCCGACAGCGTCGCCAGCGTGACCTTGACCAGCGCCGGGACCGAGGCCAGTGCCGCGGCGGTCGGCAGTCCCTACTCCATAGTGCCCAGCTCGGCTGCAGGCACAGGCCTGGGCAACTACGCCATCAGCTACATCAACGGTGCTCTGACGGTGAACAAGTCAGGCACTGGCTGCAGCGTCACTTCTTCGACTGCCACGTCAAAGCGCGGCAAGCCGGTGACCTTCACCGTCACTATCACTGGCGTGGGAGCCACCGGCACAGTGACCTTCCAGGACGGAGGCACCGTCCTAGGAAGCGGCACACTCAACAACGGCACGGCCACCTACAGCACCTCGGATCTGGCGGCCGGGAGTCATTTCATCACCGCCGTCTACAGCGGCGATGCCAACTTCGCCGGCAGCACCTCAACGCCGATCACTCATGCAGTGAAGAAGCCGGCTGGAGTCAACTGGGGACTGATCATCGGGCTCATCCTCGCCGGCATAATGGTCTCCCTGTTCTTCTTCCTCATCTTCTTCGCGCGCAGACGAAAGAAGGACGAGCAGGAGCAGAAGACCTAAGCCACTGCCGGTCTGAAGTGCCAGAGAGAAAGAGAGGGCTGGGTTTCCACCCAGCCCTCTTGTCGTGGCACGCGGTCGCCGGCTGCTGCGTCCCTATCCTAACGCCAATCTGCCAGCAGAAACGGCAGCAACCCTGAGAAGGAGCCGATCACCCGGCGCACGTCGGCATCGATCCTGGCCTGCTGGCCGTTCTCAGACAGTCCGGGGCGTCTCCGAGATAAAAACGTAGCACTGCTCGTCCCCGTTGAGAGGCCCTTGAGATGCACCCCGCGTATCATAGGACAGCACGCGTCCGTGCGCTCGCCTGGTTGGGCGGCAAGCAGGTGTCAGGTTGCATAGCCCTCCAGACAGACAGGGTTCAATGGGAGGACAACATGAAGCACATCACGAGTAGGTCGGCAGCACTGTCTTTGGTCCTGGCGTTGATCATGATGGTGGTCATAAACACCACTACCCCGGCATCCGCCGCAGATACCGGATTCGCAGTCCCGATCTCGTACGCCGACATCGCTGGCCGCAGCCCGTTCAACCAACCCCAGGAGGGTTACCTGTCGGATGACAAATTCGCTGTCGAAACTGGCAGCGACAACTGCGCAGTATCGTACTACGGGTTTGGCTTCTCCGTACCATCGGGCAACATCATTGATGGCATAGTCATTAGGGTGGAGGCTAGCTCTTCCCCCAGTTCAGACGAGAGCCTCGATGTCTCTCTCTCCTATGACAATGGCACCTCTTGGACCGCAGCCCAGAACACCGGGCTCATAACAACAACTGACAACATCTTTTACACGGTGGGAGGAACAGCCGACACGTGGGGATACGCATCCTGGACGCCTGCCATCATCAACAGCGATTATTTCAGAGTCCGGCTCGACGTCAGCGGGACCAGCGGGCTTTTGAAGATTGATTCAACCCAGGCAATGGTCTATTACTCCGTGCCTGGCACAACCACTACAGTCGCCACTTCAGGTACCCCTTCCACATACGGCGATTCGGTGACCTTCACCGCCACGGTCACCAGGTCGGGTGGTTTGGATACTCCCTCCGGAACGGTTGCCTTTGGCGACGGAGGGGCCACGATTGGCTCCGGCACCCTGAGCGGCAGCGCTGGAACAGCTACAGCCACGTTCACCACATCATCCCTGGCTGCAGGCAGCCATACCATAACCGCTGTGTATGGTGGTGACTCCATTTTCACGGGCAGCACCTCGTCGCCTGTCACTCAAGTAGTGAACCAGAGGAACATCACTGTGACCGCTGATGCCCAGAGCAAGGTCTACGGTGACCCTGATCCGGCGCTGACCTACCAGATCACCACAGGCTCACTGCTCAGTGGGGACAGCTTCACCGGCGCGCTCACGCGTGTAGCTGGCGAGTTGGCGGGCACTTACGATGTTCAGCAGGGCACTCTGGCCCTGAGCAGCAACTACAACCTGACCTATGTGGGAGCGAGCCTCACCATTTCTGCTCGCCCCATCACGATCGCTCCGACCCTGGATGGCGTAGGTCCAGAATCTGGACATGCCGGGGAAACGCTCGAGATCATCATTAGTGGCAGTGGTTTCACCGACGCCACGGCAGTCAACTTTGGTTCCGGCATAACCGTGAACAGCTTCTCGGTCGACAGCTCAAACCGGATAACGGCCAACATCACCATCAATTCCGACGCCTCACCGGGTCACTACGATGTCACTGTGACTACCCCATCAGGCGAGGGCATATTGGCGGAGGCCTTCAGCGTCACGACGGAGTCAACCGGGGGTTCAGGATCATGGTGGCTCTGGTTGCTGATGCCACTACTGTTCTTGGGTATCGGCGGCCTTCTCCTCTTCCTGTTGTTCAAACGCAGGAAGAAGAAAACACTCTGGGACGTAAGGGCCAAGCACGCATACGCTTGATCGGTCAGTCACGTCAACGCGTAGATTGGCATCACGGCGGTCAGGTGGCTCAGAGTAGGAGCACCTGACCGCTAGTCATTGTATCGCTGGTTCGAATCGCGCCGCTCGGCCCGCCTAGAGCCCCTCGCCCACCAGAAACGGCAGCAACCCTGAGAAGGAGTCGATCACTTGGCGCACCTCGGCGTCGATACTGGCCGTCACGTCCGCCTCGTTCAACTCTACCGTCGACATCGCGATGATGGCCGTGTTCAGGTCGGCATTGAGCAGAATGCATTTTGGCCCGCCAGCGTCGTTCGACCAGGGTTGCCACTCCACTAGCCCGCTTTCGTCAGGGGAGGGATCGCCGGTGCGGACAAATTGGGCCACATAGGCCTGCATGTCGCTCGACAGGTCCTCCCGGCCAGGCTGGTTCTGATCGTTAAACACCGCCCCGCTCAACACATCGAAGAAGTCCCAGTTGCCGAAGAAGAAGGGAACATCCATGGCGTGGCAGGCACCGAGCTTCAATCCATATTCTCCCGGTATGACACTGGTGCCGGAGCCGCCTGCGGCTCCCCAGAGGAATTGATAGGCATACACCGCCGGCTGGTCGGCCTGTGTTCTGAGCTTCCTGGCCATCTCATCCACCCCTCTGACCTTCCACAGGTCGCTGGTCACCGAGGCCACCTTCTGGTACAAGGCATCTTTGTTTTCGAACAAGTCTTCGGAAAAGAGGCTGGCCATGTAGAGGAATATCTTGGTCTCCTCCTTGTTGCTGCCGATGATCATCGGCACCTTGCTCGGGTACTCGCCTGTCTCCAGAACATCGAAGCCCCCCTCCGGGATGACGGTGCCATCTTCAAATATGAAGGGGAACGATATCATGCCAAGGCCCGTGTTCTCATAGGCGCTCAACAACTGATTGGCAGTCTTGGACCGCAGGTAGGCGCTGACTTCCTCGTTGGACATCTGGCTGAGGCGTGTCTGTGCCGCCGCTTTGTCCGGAGCGGTCTTGTCGGCTACCAGCAGCTTCACGATGACTTCCCTGGTGCTCTCCTCACCAGCCTCGACAGGTAGCGCGATGGGCATGCCGCTCTGGGCGATGGCTCCGTGAAACAGACCTTCCGCCTCGGGAGAGATCAGGAGTGAGAAGATGTTGATGGCCCCCGCCGATTCGCCGGCCACCGTCACCATGCCCGGATCGCCGCCGAAAGCGGCGATATTGTCCTTCACCCAGGTCAATGCCTTGATGATATCCAGAGTGCCATAGTTGCCCGAGTCGTCAAGTTCCGCACCGTCCTCACCGCTGCGTAGAGCCTCGCAGGTGAACCAGCCCAGTGGCCCCAGCCGATAGTTCACCGAGACCACCACCATGTCGCAGTTTGTGGCAAGGTTGGCCCCATCGTATCCTTCTTCCGACGCCGCACCCATGCTGTTCCCACCGCCATGGATCCAGAAGTAGACCGGCAGATCGTCCTTGCCCGACTCGGGTCGCCAGATGTTCAGGTAGAGACAATCCTCGCTGCCTTTCATGTTCCCGAGGTAGTCATACTGGATGCATTCCGAGCCGAAGTCGTCCGCCTTTAGCGTCCCCTTCCAGGGATCAGGGTCACGCGGCGCCTTCCAGCGCAGATCGTCCTCGGGGGCCTTGGCATACGGGATTCCCTTCCATGCCATGACCTCGTCGCCGGACGTCTCGCCCTCGACCCTGCCGTACAGGGTCCGGACTTTGGTACCTCCCGCCCAGTCAGAAAGGCCTTCCTCTGTACTCTGCTGACAACCCCCGATTGTGCTCAGCAGCAGCGCGATGAACAGCAGTGGCAGCAAGACAATTGAAGCTCTTTTGCAGACCATGGCCACACCTCCTCCGATTTCGGCTATTCTACCGCGGCAGGTTGGGAGGGACAAGCCACTCGAAGCACACGATCACGGAGGACACATGAGACAGTATGGCGCAGGGACTGGTGATCGATCTTGGTATCACAGCCACGAATCGGTCCCTTCGAAGGCAGTGCCCCACTCAGCTTGTCTCAGTGACGTGCCGCCCACCTCAGGCGAATGCCAGGTGTCTGGGTATGTCCTGCAAGGGGGTGTGTAGAGGGGCAGAGCCCCTTTGCGGGTGGTGGGGGTGTCCCCTATTCTCTTAATCTCTGCCCAAGAGTGGGGCCCAGGGGTTTGAAGTCAGGTTGTGAGACGGCTCGCAAGGTGCGCTTAGAGGTCATAGCAGACAGCACAGCAGGTCCTAGATCAGTGGTCCGGAGTGGCCGACAGTGTAGGCCGCTCGAACTACGCAGTTTCCAGCGCCAGCATGTAGTTCCTGATCTCCTGCACGCAGAGGTCCAGAAACCTGCGGGCCGTTTCGTCCGAAAAGCGGGTCGTCCGGTAGGTCAGGCCCAGTTGCAGCTTGCCATTGAACACCGCAGTGACCACGCTCATTCCCCAGGGACTCACTACCGGCGTGACACCGAAGATGTCGGTTATCCGGGCATCGCCCAGCCGTGGCTCCTTCCCATCCCCCAACCGGATCCGCCCCATGTTCGTCAACAGTGTGGTATCGATGTACACTCGCGTCGCAATGAAGAGCGTCCCTACCAACTTCGGCGTGGCGAACCCCATACGGCTGACGAAATATGAGACAGTTGCGCCAGTGTCGCCTGCTGTAATATGTGAAGGATATCACGAGTCACGATGGTCCGAGGCCGGGCCGACGCTCACGGCATTCTCTTGCCCGGGCATTGACTCAAACTGGAACCTCTTCTCTGCAAAGAGCTTGAGGCAGGCATCAGCGACGGCAGGATCATACAGTGTGCCCTTGTTGTCGGCAATCTCCTTCAGAGCCGCCTCCAGGCCGGGTGCCACTCGATACGGTCTCTCGAATACCATCCCCTCAATTACGTCAGCCACTGCAATTATCCGCGCCTCGATCAGAATATCCTCGCCCTTGAGACCTTGAGGATAGCCGGACCCATTCATCCTCTCGTGATGCTGACGCACAACATCGGCTATCGAGATAGGGAAGTTGATCCGCTTGAGAATCTGGTAATCTGTGTCGGGGTGGGTTCTCACCATGGACATCTCGGCTTCGGTCAACTTGCCCGGTTTGCGCAGTATCTCGGCCGGGATGAAAGTCTTGCCCAGATCGTGGAGTTGCGCCGCCATGCGGATGGCGCGCATACGGTCGTTTCTCGAGTGCATTTCCTGAGCTATGGCGGAGGCCAGTTGACACACCCTACGCTGATGATCCGCCACATGAGGATCCCGCCTCTCGACAATGAGTGTGATGGCCCCAATGGTGTCATCCAGGAGGCCTTCCAGCTTGTGGAAGTTCTTCTTAAGTACCTCTTCTTGTTCTTCACGGAGTTCCACCTCCGTCTTGAGCATCTTGTTCACCCGCATCATTTCGGCGTTTCTTTCCTTCAGATGGTTCTCCAGCTCGTTCTTGGACTCGATCAGAGCGTTATGTGTCTGCCTCAGCACCGTCACGTCACGGACGAGTGCCAGGACTTCACTCTCACGAAACGCCGTCAAACGCACCTCCAGGTGATGGACCTCTTTGTCGTCGCGAACCTGAAACTCGAAGGTCTGCAACTGCTTAGTCTCAAGAACCTTCCGGGTGTGCGGCTCATTCTGACGCCCCAGCTCCTCAAGAATGGTCTTCTCCAGCGGCCTTGGCTTGTCTGCTTCATGCGCCACAGCTTTGCCATCAGGTGATTTCTCAACCCCTGTCGCGCTTGACGCCGCCCCGGCGACGGTCGGGCTGCCGTTGCGAGGTAGAAGAGAAATCCCGTCTTTCCCAATCCGGAAAATGTAGTCGGGCATGGCCTGGATTATGGCCAGGGCATCCGCCACTTCCGGATTCGCCTCGGCCACTGCCGGACGCTCAGGCTGGGCCTCATGAG
>DAIQQD010000311.1:0-1853 GCA_036787015.1 Chloroflexota bacterium | reverse complement strand
TACTAGTACCGCACCAGCGAGTGCACCGGGCAGTCCAGGAGCTTTCTGCCTCCAAGCCCAGTCAATTCGACCAGGAAAGCGGCACAGACGACTTTGCCTCCCGAGGCTTTGACAAGGTCGGCAGTCGCCTTGGCCGTGCCGCCGGTGGCTAGAACGTCATCCACAATCAGCACCCGCTGACCCTCGTCGATGGCATCGACATGCATTTCCAGAGTCCCCATGCCATACTCCAGCTTGTAGTCCATGGTGAGGCGCTCATACGGGAGTTTCCCCACTTTGCGAACCGGCACGAAGCCGCACTCCAGTTCATGCGCCAGTGCGGCCCCCAGAATGAAGCCCCTGGCTTCCACACTGGCTATCAGGGCGATTCCTTCGTTCTGGAAACGATAGGCCATACTGTGGATGGCTTTGCTGAGGATGCTCCCCTTGCGGAGAAGAGGCGTGATATCACGGAATGTGACGCCCGGCTTGGGCCAGTCCTTGATCTCCCGTATGTACTTCTTGAACTCTTCTTCTTCGCTTTCGGGGTTTGACCCGCTATGATGCCGATTCTGTTCCCTCATTCGCTCCTCCGTTGCGCCTTCGCCAAGTTCCTTGTGCCGCGGATGAATGCCCAAAGAGGATTTTAGCGAACCATCAGGAATACGGCAAATCTAACGGGCAATGCCTCTGGAAGAATGCGCCGAATGATCTGCAGTTCTCTCTGCGTTGTCATGTGCTTCACGAGTACTACAGCTTTGTGACTATATCCTAGTAGTCCCTCTTGTGTGCTCCAGCCTGAGAACATTTTGTGACTGTGAAAGCTGCCCCTGAGACACAGGTATGACGCCCCGCCTGTAGATTGTGTCGTATATTTGCCAAATCACGGAACAAGGAGGTCAAGTGTGATGGAAGAGCAATCATTGCTGCAGAAGCTGGATGGGGCCGTCTACCGGATTAGAGTGGTGGAGAAGGAACGAAACGAGACCCTCGATCGCATCAAGCAGTTGGAGCGCGAGGCCGGTGAACTCAAGCAACTGATATCCACGGCCGAGGCCAAGGCAGACGAAATCCTCAAAGCGAGCTGAATCCCTCCAACCGATGGAGCAGCCCAGCTCTTTACCTAAGAAGCCGCAACCAGGCGGCGCCGCCTAGCTGAAGTACGCCCTCTCTGTCAGCAACTCTCTTGGTTCGGAGATGGCCTGCTCCCCACCCCTGCTATCCCGACTGCTGCGCAATTGCACCGATGGTTGTTGCGCGGCAGTCTTCGTTTCATCCGGCAGCATCCCGACACAAGATCATTCACGCTTGGAGTCTGAGGTGTGTCAGTTGCCCACAACCTTCATCCTCGCCCATGGAGGGGGGAGACACTCCTTGCCGGGGGTTCGGGGGTACCCTCTTCTGTCACACCGCTTCCGGAAAGGGTGTCTTGAGAGGATTAGGACCGGAGGAAGGAAACAGGCTGCAAGACAGCCTCAAGAGACGTTTATAGATGGAAGGGCACCTTGCCAGGCAAGATGCCCCCTTCTCTCGTTCGGTTTCAATTGGCGGGGCAGGCCGCTAGGACGCAGACGCTGTGCCGACCGGTTCCCGTATGGCCTCGGCCTTCCACATCTGCTGCTGTTGCGGATCAACGAAGTAGTCGATGGTTTCATCACAGTCGGTGCACCTGACTCTGGCAATCCCTCTCGACGCCGCCAGAGTTGATCCCAACAGCATGCCGCCACTGGTGTGGAAACAGCGAGGGCAGGGTCCGAAGATGTGCACGTCGCCGTCTTCACATACCAGCCAGCGCAGTGTCGGTCCCGTTGCCGTCTTTTCAACCTTGGTCTTCTTGTTCTTCTTCGCCATTCTGCACTCTCCAATACAGCGGC
>DAIQQD010000120.1:0-6649 GCA_036787015.1 Chloroflexota bacterium | reverse complement strand
GGCTCTCATCTCGTTCTCGGCCCCGCGCGACCGACTGACCGAAACACAGTCAGTCAGCCCACTTCCTCGATGTGGGAAAAGATGATGACATCCTGTTATAGGGGCCCACTAAGCTCACTGAGAGCAGCGGCCAACTGCCATGCCACAGCGCCCGCTCCAGTGGTGAGTTCAGTCTGTCACCTTCGCGCATGCAAGTCGGTACAAGAAGTGGTACAAATATTGGCGGCACGTCGCCATTCCGGAGGTTGACGGGTGAAGCTGGAAGACGAGATCAAGGACTTCGTGCGCGCCAAGGGAGTGGACCTGGTAGGGCTGGCTGGGCCAGAGCGCTTCGATGGGCCGCCTTCCACCGATCTCAACTACAGTATGAAGGGGGCGAGGTCGCTCATCTCCGTGGCTGCGCCCTATCACGTAGGGGCCATCTACGATTTCTTGGCAAAGCGCTCGCCCGCCCCTCATAACCTCGACCAGTTCCTGAAGTACCAGCGCATCTTGCGCCTGGAGAAGGAACTGGCCGACTTCTTGGTCGAACGGGGTTTCCGCGCCCGCCCTCTCCCCATGTCAGCCGACTACCGCCGCGCCCCATATGTCTTTTCACTGAAACCCGCCTTCTCCCTGCGATTGGGTGCAATAGCCGCGGGCATCGCCGCCCCCGGTTGGTCGGGAAACGTCAAGACCAAGGAATATGGCGCTGCCATCCACCTGGGTGGAGTGATCACCGACGCAGTGCTGAAAAGCGACCCGCTCATCCCCGTCAACTACTTCATCGACAGCGTCTGCGCCAAGTGCAAGCGTTGCGCCATGTCCTGCCCTCCGCGCATGTTCGACGCCAAGGAGGCCGAATATGTCTATTTCAACGGCGAACTGTTGGCGCGAGGCCGCCACCGTAACATCGACTACTGCAACACCTCCTGTTTCGGGCTGCACAGCCTGAGCGTGGACCACAAGTTCAGCAACTGGGGACTGCACTGGATCGAGGACTGGGTACAAGGCCTACCCGATCCCGATAAACGGCTGACGGTCCTGCTGGCCCTGCTCAAGCGGGGCCTCACCACTGGCGACTCCACCCAGCGCTTCGATGTCCTGCGTCGCCTCTGCTACACGCTCTGGCCGGAGGAAGTCATCAAGGGCATTCCCGAGGTAGACGATCTGCCACAGGGCGAGAGCGAGCGCTACCATATCCTAGCCGAGTTCATGCGCCGTATGGACATCAAAGGCATCGAGTCCTATCCCATGCCCATCGTCTGCGGCCACTGCGCCTTGGTCTGCGGCCCCACGCCCGAGGAGACGGTGGAGCGTTATCGCATCCTCAGCAGCGCGGGACTAGTGGTACCAGGGCAGGACGGCCATATGACGCAGGTCGGCACCTTTGATGAGGCGGTGACGCTGCGCCGCAAGGACTCCGTCAAGCCAAGCAAACTGAAAGAGGCCAGGGACATCATGGCCACCGCCATCCTCTGGCACCGCTACTACTTCGGCATAGAGCCCAAGACCACCTACCAGAACTGGCGCTATAAGCGCAAGTTAAGGGCAGCAGTGGAGGCCAAGTAATAGGTGTTGTGAAGGTGCCAGTGGCCTGCCCCACTGTCTATGCCACTTCCCAATTTGCAGCTGCCAACTTGAAGGCTAGTTTGAAGGCCGCGGTTATGTTGGAATTTGGGAGACGTCTGAGTTGCCACTTATTTTCGGCACTGAGGCTTCTTGCCAATGGCGCTGGCGCGGGCCTGATCAGGGTCAACTCAGAAGGTCTGATTTGGGTCACTTACGCTTAGGCGACTGAGGCGGACGCTTGGTAAATGGAGCCTCTGTCTTGAATACAGAAGGTCACTTGATTGCTCCAGGCCTGATGGGCACTATTGCCTTTGGGTCAGACTTTCACAGTGCCAGCCCGCGTGCCCGCGCCTTGGCCACAATATCCGGCTCGCTCCACCAGGGCTTCAGGCCCAGGTCCTTGGCCACTACGTTCGCCGCGTTATATCCGCCCCCCAGCAGCACCATCCCCCCGGGGTAGGTGCTGGCACCGCAGAGGTAGAGATTCTGGACCGGCGTCCGGTAGCTGGAGCATTCGATGTTGGGCCTCATGTACCCCATCTGCAATGACTCATAGGCGCCGTGCTTGAAGGAGCCCTTGACCATGTTGACGAACTTGCTCTCGATGTACGAGGGCGGGTTATCGTACCTGCGGATGATCTTGTTCTTCTCCAGATTGGAAGCGTACCGCCGCATAAGATCGAGAATGCGGTCACCGTAGCCCTGGCTGATGTTGTCCCAGTTCCCCTCGCGGGCCTCAAACGGGGCCAGGGTCTCGAACCTCATGGTGGCGACGCCGGGCTGCACGTCCTGGGGGGCTTGTATCGGGTCGATGTCGCTGACCACAGTGACGTGGCCAGCGGTGCCCAGTTCGCCCTTCTTGATCTTCTTCAGATGGCCCAGGAAATCGGCCGGGCTGTCATACCCCATGATCTTGATGAAGGCGCCCTCGACGCCCGGATCGGCCTGTGCCGCCTTGAAAACCGGCCTCTCCTTCAGAGCCAGATGAAGGCCAAAGAGGCTCCAGTGCTCCCACTGCCACATCTTGGCCGTTTCCGCGCATCCTTTGGATATGCCGCCCATGACTTCTTCGGGGATGAGCCTGGTGAACGTGGTCACCGGATCAGTCGAGGTGATCACCACTTTGGCGGCGAATGTCTTCCGGCCGAGGTGCTCCGCGTTGGTAAGACCCACCTCAACCCCCTTCGCCGCGCCGTTCTCGACGATGATCCGCGTCACCGCATAGCTCTCGAGCACATCGCCGCCGTGGCTGATGATCGCCCGGTGGAGGGCTGAGGAGAAGCGGTGAGATCCTCCTCGTATAAGCGACATGTTGAGCATTCGGTTGAGATAGAGGGGCACGAGGTAACCCATGCCGGTCACCTCGGGCTCGAGGCCCCACATGCAGACCAGGTGCAGGACCAGAGTTTGGAGGAGGGGGTTCTCAAAACCCCACTCATCGAGGATTTGCAGAGGGGTCTTCTCAGAGAGCTCCAGGATCCTTCTGCCGGCAGGGTCTTTGCCGAGCATTACAGCATAGTCCACTGGAGGAACCGGCAGGGTGTATGTCGCCGGAATCAGCGAGGCATAGGAGAGTTCCTCGCACTCCTTGTATACCTCGCGGAACCTCTTTGCATCCCTGGCCGAGAACCTGGCGATGGCCTCTACGCTGCGGTCGAGGTTGCTGTACAAGGTCAGTGCCTTGCCGTCTGAGGCGAGAAGTGAAGCCTGGGCCTCGGGCCGGATGTACACGCAGCCTTCTGACTCGAGCTCCAAATCCGTGTACGGAGGCATGACATCCATCATCATCATGTATATGGCATGCAGATTGAACCGGAACGCGGAATGATCTTCGCTAACCAGACCGCCACCCGTTTCATGGCGTCTCTCTATGACCAGGACCTTGGCCCCTGCCCGCGCCAGGTATGCCCCCGCCGTCAGACCATTGGGTCCCCCACCTATGATGATGACGTCGTAAGTCTGCTTTTCCACGATACTGCCCTCCTCACGTCAATTCGGCTGCTCACGCTATCTGCTTGACCTTTGCGCCTATCCGGTCCAAGTACAGTTTCGTGTAGTCTCCCGGCTTGCTTGTCCACCAACTCTGGTCCTTGACTCCGAGGTCGTCAGCCACGGCTTTGGCGCAGGTGTATCCGCCACCCAGCGAGGTGACGGATATGCTCCCCATGGAGTTGCTGATATAAAGCTTCGGGATGGGTGTCCTCGGCGCATTGCAGCCGGCAAAGGGCCGCCAGCTCCACCACTGCCGCTCCCCGTAGTAACCGCTGCTCATGTGGCCCATTGAGCTTGGATTGCGTCTCCACGTGTCCCAGGGAGTATCACAGTAACGCGCGATCTTGGCCCTCTTAAGGTTTGGCACGAGCTGGCTCAGGCTTTCTTCGACCTTGTCCCCGTAATCCTCCCTGATGTCATCCCATTTCTGCGGGCCTCCCAGTGGCCTGATGGTGGTGGGCACATTGGCCCAGGTCAGGAGGTTGTACTGACCGGGTGGCGCCTGCGTGGGATCAGCATCACAGAAGGTGTGAATGCAGTACCCGAGATTCACCGGCGGATCCGGAGGGGTGTCCAGGATCATGACATGCTCGTCCATTCTGAGGACATCCGCCATGCTCTCGGCACCGAAGTTGAAACTGAACCCCCGGTCCACCTCAGGGAATCGGTCTATGCACTTCCATTGAGGTCGCTCCTTGAGCACCCACCAGGTAGTGAACAGAGGAGATCCCCTGTAGTCGAAATTCCTCCCGCCGACAGCGGCGAACTTGGGCAGCTTATCCTCTCCTACAAGTTGAATGAACGTCGGATAGGGGCTGAGATTGCTGATCACTGCCCTCCTCGCCCTGAACTCAGCTTCAGAGTAGATGGCCTCTTTGGAGAGGGCCACCCCTTTGGCTTCACCACCCTCCACGATAATCTTTGCCACCGGGCAACCGGCCAGTAGCTTGCCGCCATGGTGAACAAAGCACCTGGCAAGGGCGTGGGTCAGATTGTGGCTGCCGCCGCGGCTGGTGCCCACACAGGCAATGCCGGCGCCGGCCATCAACGCCGTCATCATGAGGATCATCGTAGAGCCGGCGACCCTGCTCGTGATATCCACCGCAAGGGTGATCGGCCAGCCGGATATGAATATCTTGCTGCGGTCGTCTTCCCACATCTCATTCAGGATCTGAACGCCGGTCATGTATAGTGCGTCCTTGGGGAAGACGGGCACCATCGCGGAGAACATATCCAGGAGCTTCTGGGCCTCAAGAAAACTCTCGTCGGTCATCGGCTGGAAGAACATCATCTTGAAGATCTCCGCCGCGACGCCACTCTCCAGCAGCGGGGCAACCGACTTGGATATGGTGCGGAATGTCTCGGCGTCCTTGGCATTCACGCGCTTCCAGACATCGTAGGTCACGTTCGGGTCGTACCAGTGCCAGGTGAGCGCCGTACTGTTCTTGAAGGGGGCGAAGTACACTATGGGTCCCGGCATGAGGAGCTCCCAGCCGAACCTGTCCAGATCGAGGTCAAGGGGAACCGGCCCTACGCCGGGGAACAGGCCGTTCGCGTGGACGCTCACCATGGCACCCGGGTGCAGCAACTCCTGGGTGGAACAGAAGGTGCCGACCTCGTCCCGCCTTTCCAGGATGAGCACCTTCAGCCCGGCCTTCTGCAGGTAGCAGCCCGCGGTCAGGCCGTTGATCCCTCCACCGATAATGATGATGTCGTAGTCTTGATCGAACTTGGCCATTTCTTCCCCTCCGTCAACAATCGCTTCTATTTGATGGGCGCCGGTCCTGATATCCCTTTGAGCCGGTCCGCCAGGTTCAGCGCGCTTCCCGAAGCCATCTCCGTGCCAATCCCCCTCGAGCCGGCATCGGCACCGACCAGCCACAGACCGCTGACCGGCGTAGCCGACTCCGGCCGCAGGGCACCTGACTGACTGGGTGTCTGCCCTATCCCGATAGCTTCCCCCGCGGCGTGTCTGGTCAACTCCGTCGCATCCAGCCGCGTGGAGCGCAACTGCCACATGATCGATTCCCGCAGACCCGGGAACAACTCGCACACCTTGGCATGGACCCGGTCGAGGATCGCGTCACAGAGCTCAGGCGTAGCGCCTGCAGGGGCGGCGGTGCCCGCCACCACCAACTGCCGGCCTTCTGGCGCCAGGCTGGGATCGATATTCGAGGGCACGGGCATGAAGATGTACGGATCATCGGGCGGCCTTCTCTCATCGACGTAGTCGAAGACTCGGTCCGGAGGCAGGCCCGGCATGTGGAAGACAACCGGATAGGGTATCACCCGGCGGTCAAGCGCGTATTTCAACGTGACATAAGCATTGGAGTAGGTCATGCCTTCCGCCTTGGTGACGTACTCCTTTGGAAAGTACTCCCTGCCAGCCAGATCCAGCGTGCGGACGATGCCGGCACTTGAGATGACCACGTCGGCGGCGTGGCGCCCCGAGGCAGTCTCCACCCCGGTCACCCGGCCATCCTCGATGAGGATGCGAGCTGCCCCCTCCCCGAACCGCACCGCACCTCCGTGCTTCTCCAGTGACTGCAGGAAGGAGCCGGGGATCCTGCCGCTGCCACCGCGCGGATAGCCAAAGCTCGCGTCGTTGAACATGCGCGAGAAACACCATATGAACTCGCCCGCAGAGGCCTGCCGGTATGAGAGGGCAAAGTAGAGCTGGGAGAGGCAATTCATGAACAGGTGGACCATGTCATCGTCGGTGAAGCGGGACACGTAGTCTTGAATGGACACTTTGTCGTTCGCTTCCACGCCATGCCCGCTCAGGAGCGAACGCATGAGCTGGAAAGCGCCTGTGTAGTTCCTGGGCCGGACGCCCAGCCTCCTCGCCACGCCCAGCTGGCGCAGCAGAGGCCTGATGTCGAGACGGAAATCGAACTCCACCCGTCCCATCACGCGGCACGCGGGGTCTCTGGCAACCCAGGCCAGGTCTCCGCTCACCCGGCGATTGACGGTGCCGTGGGGGCCCTTGTGCCCTCTGCTGAACATGTGGACGCCGAAATCGTACCTGAACCCGTCCTTCTCCATGGACGCACAGCGTCCCCCGGAAAAGGGGTGCGATTCAAGCACGGTGACCTGGTGGCCCTCT
>DAIQQD010000119.1:0-6700 GCA_036787015.1 Chloroflexota bacterium | reverse complement strand
GGCAAAGATACCCGTAGCGTTGGCCATCCAAACGCCCATTTGCGGAGTGGGGTCTAACAGATCATGAGTCCCGATTTGGTGAATACCGGAATTGATGTCATGGGCGCCGTTCCCTGGGGCACCCATTTCTGCCAGTTCTATCAGACCAAAACGGATCTGCTGGATACCCTGGTGCCCTATTTCAAGGCCGGCCTGGAGAACAACGAATTCTGCATGTGGATCACCGCTGAGCCTCTGAGCGCCAAAGAGGCCAGCCAGGCGATGCGCCGGGTGATGCCGGACTTCGCCGATCGCCTGGCCAAGAGCCAGATTGAAATACTGCCCCACACCGACTGGTATCTCAAGGGCGGCAGCTTTGATCAGCAGCGAGTTCTTGCCGGCTGGGTGGACAAGCTGAATGCAGCCCTCGCTGCGGGATACGCCGGGCTGAGATTGACCGGCAATACTTTCTGGCTGGAGAAACGGGACTGGAAGAGCTTCACCGACTGTGAAGCGGCGGTCAATGACATTATTGGCAAGTATCGCATGCTGGCCCTGTGCACCTACAGCCTGGACAAGTGCGGGGCCGTCGAGGTCATGGACGTCATCCGCAATCACGAATTCGCGCTCATCCGCAAGGAAGGGGAGTGGGAGCTGATTGAAAATGCCATCCACAAGCAGACTGGGGAGGCAATGCGACAAAGCGAAGAGAAGTACCGTCTGCTCGTCCAGAACATGGCAGAAGGCTTTGCCCTGTATGAGCTGCTCTACGACGAAGCGGGACAGCCGGTCGATTGGCGGATCCTGGAAACAAATGACGCCTACACCCACCATACAGGTATTCCGCGCAAAGACATATTGGGACGGCGCATGGGCGAGATTTACCCAGAAGCAGTACCGGAATATCTCCCTCGCTTCGCGCAGGTGGTCGCCACGCAGAGGTCTATCGAATTCGAGACGAACTCCAAGCCCGCGGGCCGGTATCTCCATATCAATACCTTCCCGGCCGGAGGCCACCTTTTCGCCAGTTCGATCGACAACATCAGTGAGCGCAAGCTGATCGAGGATACATTGCGGGAGACGCGGGACTATCTGGATAGCCTGCTGGACTACGCCAATGCTCCCATCATTGTCTGGGATCCTGAATTGCGCATAACCAGGTTCAACCGCGCCTTCCAGCGCATGACAGGACTCAAGCAAGACGAAGTGCTGGGTACACAACTGGAACTGCTGTTCCCGGAGAAGACTCGGGGGGAATCGCTGAAACAGATTCGCCGGGCTCTGGCAGGAGAGAGGTGGGAGGCCACAGAGATACCGGTTCTCCGGGCGGATGGTGCGGTGCGGACTGTTCTGTGGAACTCCGCCACCATTTATGCCGCTGACGGCAAGAGGGCCATGGCCACAATAGCCCAGGGTCAGGACATCACTGAGCGGAAGCTGGCAGAAGAGAAGATCAGAAATCTGAACGATGACTTGAAAGCCAGAACCGAGGCATTGGAGATGGTCAACAGTGAATTGCAGTCCTTCAGCTATTCTGTTTCGCATGACCTGCGGGCGCCGCTTCGAAGCATTGATGGCTTCAGCCTGGCGCTGCTGGAAGACTATGCTGACAAACTGGATGACAGCGGGAAGGGCTATCTGCACCGGGTGAGGTCAGCCAGTCAGCTCATGGGGCGACTCATTGATGACTTGCTCGAGCTGTCGCGCGTGGGCCGTGCGGACATGCATTGGAAGAAGGTGAACCTCAGCGAACTGGCCAGGGAAATCAGAGGAGGGCTTCAGGCTGCCGAGCCAAACAGGCATGCGGAGTTCATCATTGCTCCCCACATATCAGGTTATGGAGATACATCACTTCTGAGAGCAGCGCTGGCGAATCTACTGGGCAATGCGTGGAAGTTTACCGGGAAACGTGACGGGCCGAAGATAGAGTTCGGTGCCAGGAATGAAGGTGGCCGGCAGGTGTACTTCGTGAAGGACAACGGCGTCGGCTTCGATATGACTTATGCAGATAAGCTGTTCGTTCCTTTCCAGCGTCTTCATTCGAAAGCTGAGTTCCCGGGCACAGGGATCGGCTTAGCCACGATCAAGCGCATCATCACCCGCCACGGAGGCCGTGTCTGGGCCGAGGGTGAAGTGGGCCATGGCGCGACATTCTATTTTACGCTCAGTAATCATGCGGAGGGAAAATGAAACTACAACTCAAAGGCGGGACAATCCTGTTGGTGGAGGACAACCCTGACGACGTGGCTCTCACCGAGCGGGCGCTCAAGAAGGCCAGAATTGCGAACAAAGTGGTTGTCGCACGAGACGGAGTGGAAGCACTGGATTTCCTTTTCGGAACCGGCGCCTGGTCCGGTCGTGATACCAGTGACACACCGGAGGTCATCCTGCTGGATTTGAAGTTGCCGAAGCTGGATGGTCTGGAAGTGCTGCGGCGCTTGCGGGATGACCAACGCACCAAGCTGATGCCTGTGGTTGTTCTGACCTCGTCCAGTGAAGACAGGGATTTGAAGAGGAGCTACGAACTGGGAGCCAACAGCTACATTCGCAAGCCAGTGGACTTCAAGCAGTTCGCGAAGGCAGTGCAAGATCTCGGACTCTACTGGCTGGTCTTGAATGAGCCGCCGCCATAGTCAGTGCCGCAACTAGGAGCAACGGTGGGCAAGCCGATCCGCGTTTTGATTGTTGAGGATTCTGAAGACGACGCCCTATTGCTGGTGCGTCAGTTGCGGAATTCTGGCTTCGATCCCACTTTCGAGCGAGTGGACACGGCTGAAGCCATGAATGCCGCTCTCGACGGGCGGACATGGGACATCGTCCTGTCTGATTTCGTGATACCCGGATTCGGTGGGCTGGAAGCGATAAAGCTGCTCAGGCAGAAGGGTTTCGACATTCCGATTATGATTGTCTCTGGCAAGATCGGTGAGGAAACCGCTGTGAAATGCATGAAGGCCAGCGCGAATGACTACGTGATGAAAGAGAATCTGAGACGCCTTGGCCCGGCGGTTGAGAGGGAACTGCAAGAGACGGAGAACCGACGCATCCGGAGAATTGTTGAGGACCGGCTCAAGCAGACTGATGCCAACTTCCGGCAGGTCATCGGCAGCAGCGCTGACGGCACGATCGTAGTCACCAAAGATGGCTTCATCAGCTTCGCCAACCCGGCTGCTGGGGTTCTTTTCGGCCGGACTGCGCAAGAGATGGTAGGCAATCTGTTCGGCTTTCCTCTGGGCGATGGAATCGAGCTCGAATTGCTCAGAGACAAAGGAGACAAGTCCACTGTCGAGATGCGTATTGTGGAGACTAAGTGGGAAAGCACTCCGGCCTATATCGCCACATTTCGCGACATCACCCAGAGGAAACAAGACCTCACATCGCTGCAGCAGAGTGAAACCAGGCTTCGGCTGCTGCTGGAGCAGATGCCGTGCGTATTATGGACTCTAGACACTGGACTGAGGTTCACCTCCTTTACAGGTTCAGGTCAGCCAGCCTCAGAGAACACCCCTGATCAAATCCTGGGCCAGAACTTGGCAAAGTACTTCAATGTGGATGATCCGGACTTTGCCCCATACGTGGCGCATCGAAGGGCGCTACAGGGCGCACCCTCGACCTACGAAATGACCTGGGCTGGACGCACGTTCTATGGCCGTGTTGAGCCGCTCAGGGATACGGATCATCGCATTGTGGGTATCGTAGGAGCTGCATTCGATATCACTGAGCGTAAGGAGGCTGAGGAGCACCTAAGGAGTCTCTCACACCGTCTGGTTGAAGCACAGGAGAACGAACGCCGCAGGATTGCCCGTGAACTGCACGACGAGGTTGGTCAATCGCTGACCGCACTCAAGCTCTGTCTGGACAAGGCTTCACCGGCACGGTCCGGCGCCGATGGTTCTGAACTTGGGGAAGCACGCAAGACGCTGGGGGCACTGATGGCGCAGGTGAGGAGTATGTCCCTTGAACTCCGGCCAACCATGCTGGATGACCTTGGCCTCCTGCCAACCCTGCTTTGGCATTTCAAACGCTACACTGTCCAAACCAACGTACATGTCCACTTCAAGCACCGCGGGCTGAAGAGGCATCTGCCTCAGGAAACCATCACTACGGCCTATCGCGTCGTGCAGGAAGCACTGACAAACGTCGCCCGCCACGCACAAGTCACTGAAGTGATGGTCTGTGTTCGTGCCGAATATGGTGCACTTGTCGTGGAGATAGAAGACCAAGGCGTCGGCTTTGACGTTGATAAGGTAACCTCTACCAGCATGGGCCTCGGCGGTATGCGTGAGCGCGCGCTATCTTTGAAGGGCAAGCTGCTGGTACAATCAACGCCTGGAGAAGGCACCTGTGTCATAGCCGAGCTACCCCTGGCAAAGAGAGAACGAAAACGGATAAGGAGCAAGGAAAACGATAACAGTAGTTCTGGCGGATGATCACAATATCGTGAGGCAGGGCCTCCGGGCGCTCCTGAACGAGCAACCGGACATTAGCGTTGTCGGCGAGGCTGCCGATGGTCCAGAAGCAACACAGTTAGTGGAACGCTTGAAGCCTGACGTACTGGTAGTCGACATGATGATGGGTGGCATGAACGGAATCGAGGTCACCCGAAATGTTAGAAAGCTGTCACCGAAGACCTGCGTGGTCGTTCTGTCCATGCATGCTGACGAAGGCTATGTCCTGGAGGCTTTGCGGGCCGGGGCTAGGGCCTATGTTCTCAAGGACTCCATTGCGGATGATTTGCTTCATGCCATGCGGGAGGCGATTCTTGGTCGGCGCTACCTCAGCCACCCGCTCTCGGAGCAAGTTATCGAAGGCTATCTACAGAAGGAAGAGGGCGCGGCGCTTAAGCCTCACGAGAGGCTGACCGTGAGAGAACGAGAGGTCCTTCATATGCTGGCGCAGGGTTTGAACAATGAGGAAATCGCTGTGCGACTGTCTGTTAGCCGGCGCACGGTTGAAGTCCACCGGGCCCATGTGATGCACAAACTCGGCGTGCACAACCAAGTCCAGTTGCTCCGCTACGCTATCCAGGCGGGCATCACACACCCGGGAAAGTAACCCATCCCCAACCTCTACACTCAGAATCGCGATGCCTCCTATTGGTGTTTAGCAGCACCAGTCTCTGTCCCATGGCTCTGCTCCAATAGGGAAAGACCGAGAGGTCCAAATAAGTATCCCCCACACCCCCACATAAGTAGTTCCCCCAATATCCCCACCAAGCCTAGCCCTGCGATACTGAGTCAGGTTGCAGGCGTGGTGCCACTTACCTCTCAAGTCGGACCTGGATTTTTGGATGGGTATGTGAGAGATAACACGGGAGCGGTTGGTGGGGGGTCCGAATCTACTGGAACCACGCCTGCACCACAAGAAGAATGACCGTCCAGCCATGCCGATGGCGGACTCTGAAAAAAGAACGGTCTTCGCCAAGACAGCGCTAGGACAAGTTGGGTGGAAGGGAGTGGGATATGGGACGCAAAGGCATCGGCCCCGACAATACGGTCTTCTTGTTCGTCTCGTTTGAGGGGCCTGACGCTTACTCACCGGCCGGCGGGCCGGAGGTGAGGGTGGATGGTCCGGCAAAGGCTCTGGCCTCGATGGGATTCCCCGTCCATCTGTTCCTCAGCCGTGACCCCAGACAGAGGGGGGAGGAGATGATGAGGGACGGGTGCCTTGCTCTCCATCGCTGGTGTCAGTGGATCAGCCGGTACTATCCCAGAGGTGTGTACGAAGGAGAGAACGAGAAACTCCGTGACTTCAATCACTCGGTACCCTGGTTCGTGAGTGAACGCTTGGTGAAACCGGCGGCGAGGTCGGTCCATTTCTTCTCCGGTGGAGAGAACAACCATACCACAACAAGACGGCAAGCGGGCCACCAAGAACGGGGGCTATACCATCCCTGCTCAGATGTTCTAGTTCTGCCCGCAATCTGATTTGAATAGCTGACCAAGAGTTGAAACGGGAAATCCCGGTTGAAGGGCAACAAAGGGGGTGAGAACCCGAAAAGGAGTCAAACATATAGCACAGAAATGCGACAACTGTAGCTGATCACGACGTTTCAAATAAGAAGGAGGTCAACAATGCCATCATTCAAATGCAACATGGGAGATAAATGCGATTTTGAGGCAAAGGACAAAGACCGAGAAGAACTGGTGCAGATAATTACGCTTCACGCTGAGAAGACACACAACATGAAGTGGCCTTTGCCAGCCAATATCATGGCGGAAGTGGACAAACAAATAAAGAAGTAGACCAAACATCAAACGCAACGGACTCGTTGTGCACTGATAGTACTGTCGGCCTCGTGGAGAGCACGAGACCGGCAGCATCAGCGCAGATAGGCAACGAGCGGCGAGAGTCGGAAGTGCTCTTGAGTTCGGGAATGAGGTGAGATTCCAATGCCAGTTGTTACATGGCCAGTTCTGGCTCTATGGATGGGGATAGCCAGCCTTGTATTCGGTCTCATTGTTATGATTTTTCCCAAGATACTCAACTACTTGGTTGGTATCTATCTCATCATCATCGGTGTAATGGCAATCATAGGGTACTACCATCACTAAAGATGACTCTGGTGGCACTAGGTCGGCCACCGGTTGCTGTAATCGTTAGAGTCCGTGCCATTTTCCGTACAAAGTGTATCTTCCATCTTCGTCATGAGCACTGCAAATGCTCGTGACTGATTCCAGCCTTAGTGAGTCTTCTCCGATGCCAAGGAGCCGTACAGGCATTG
>DAIQQD010000118.1:4808-6774 GCA_036787015.1 Chloroflexota bacterium | reverse complement strand
GTCAAATGCGGTTGCTCCCTTGACGACGAAGACGGCCACCATAGCGAGTGACCAAGTGATCCCTATTGCCAGTCCGTACCAGGCTCGTTTCTGCTGTGGTGTCATGGCTATCCTCCTTTTGTCTACCTATTGGCTGTTTAGTCCTCTAGTAAGCTATGTATGACATAGTGTAACATATAACGGACTTGATGTCAAGTATAGATTACATCATGAATTGGGAAGAGAGTCCCCAACGGTCCTCGTCAACCCCCTTGTCCCCCAATCTTGGGGGAAGATTAGAGAAATCAGGGGATACCCCAGACCCCGGCAGCATTCCGCTGCACGTCTCTCGGGCTTGGGATTTCGGATTTGAGACTTGGGCGTTCACTCAGAGGGGGCGATCTGCTTGTTGGCCGGCAGCAGTCGCGAGAGTATGAGGCCCAGGAACGTCACGCCTGAGGCCACGAACATCAAGGCTTTGAAACTCCAGGTGTCAGAAACGAAGCCCCCGATCAAAGGACCGAAGCCCGCCGAGAGGTAGGTCATGGAGTACAAGAGGCCCGCGGCCGTGCCCCTCTCCACGCTCCGGCCCATGAGGAAACTCAGGCTGCCTACCCAAAGGCAGGACCAGGATACGGCCAGAAGTATCTCCACCGGAATGAGTTGCAGGTAGTGGGTGGCGAATCCGTAGGAGGCAAAGACGATCACGGAGGACACCAGCCCAACGGCCAATACCACTCCACTCTTGAAACGTTCGACGTAACGCATAAACACGAACTGGAGGCCCATGTTGATCGCATCCAGAAGGGCCACCCAGAGCTTGCTGGCTCCGATGCTGACCAGGAACAAAGGGAAGATGGCCCAGACCGCGCTGGAGCCCAGGCAGCGGAGGAAGAAGGGGATGTACACCCGGCCGTTGTCACGGATGAGTGACAGAGGGAAGAATGGCACGGAGAGTCTCTTGCCCTTTTCCTCCTTCAGACTGAAGGACAGGAGGAAAGCCACGGCCGAAGCTGCACTGCTGACGGCGAACAGAGCATAGTAGGTGGCAGACGACTCTGTGGCGCCGGTGATGGCGGCAGCCACAGCGGCGGCCAGACACCCGAAGAGCCACCCCAGCGATCCGTAGGCGGCAAAGCGGCCCACCTGCCCTTCAGCCTCGTAGACATAGGCCATGATGGCTGCCGAGGATATGCCCAGGCAGAAGCCGACACCGGCCCTGATGGCCAGCAGGGTCCCGGGGTCGATGGCGGCTATCTGGAGGGCGTAGGCCGCTGCCCCCAGCGCCAACCCCAGGCGGACGAACATGAGGCGGCCGCGCCGGTCTGACTGTCTGCCGAATATGAACGAGGACACAAAATAGGCTATGCCGTACGATGACCCGATCAGCCCCACCTGGAACTTCGAGGCTCCCAGGTCGTCGGCATAGAGAGACTGGAAGATGCTGGAGGATTGCACCGAAAGGCTGAAGAGGAAGCTGATGGCCGCCAGCCGGATGGGCAGCGGGACGGCCGATATTCTAGAGAGGTATTTCATTCACGGTGCTGCTGTCTGCCTCGCAACACGTCATGATATTACATCGCCGCCCACCCCGGGGCAAGTGGGCGCCCCTTGGAGCCCAGGGAGGTCACGCCCGATTCGATCATGCGCAGGCGACACATGGTATGCTATACTTTGGCCGTATCGAGGTCTATAGCCAGCCGCTATGAAGTCCGACAAGATTGGCATCCTGGAACTGAAGAACGACCCTTTTGCCATCGACTTGGCGTCGAGATTGAGCGATCTGTCGGTGGAATTCCTCTCGTTTGCCGACAGGCTGGTCCCTGTCTCCACTGACTATAAGGTGGTGATAGACCGGATGAGCTTTGCCAGCGCCTACTTGAAGGAGATGGTGAAGAACATGTCCCTCGATGGGACTTATATCGTCAACAATCCCTTTGCCGCTTCGGTCAATAGCAAGCTGGTGGAAGCCAAGGCGTGTCAGGCC
>DAIQQD010000118.1:0-4708 GCA_036787015.1 Chloroflexota bacterium | reverse complement strand
ATGGACATCAACGTGGTGGAATGGTGCGTGGACAGCAACGGTCAGGAGTGGGTCATCGATGCCCTGAACGAAGTGCCGGACATGCCCAAGGAACGCATGCCGCCCGAGCACTACTGGTGGATCGTGGACCGGTGTGTGGCCTGTGTCAGAGACAAACTGCAGGGGGACCAGCGCAACAAGACCGTCTTTGATGTTCCGGCTCCTCAGAGCGTCGCTCATGGCGGTGGCGTGCAGGTCTCGTAGAATCAGAAGAGAACAGGGGGCATAACAATGGAAAACCGGGTGGCCATCTTCATAGATGGGAGCAATCTCTACCATGCGTTGCGCGACAACTGCAGTCGCGTGGATCTCAACTTCACTGATTTCACCAGCAAACTGTGCGCGGGGCGGCCGCTGTTTCGCACCTACTACTACAATGTCCTTCAGGACCCGAACCAGAGGCCCGAGGGCTTCCGCGAGCAGCAGGAGTTTCTGGACGTGCTCAAGAAGACGCCTTACCTGGAAGTCCGGCTGGGCGGCATGAAGCTCTCACAGGGTGTTCCGGTAGAGAAGGGCATCGATATCATGCTGGCTACGGACATGCTGCACTTCGCCTGGAACAATCTCTACGACGTGGGCATCCTGGTCAGCGGCGATGGCGATTTTGCTTATGCGCTGCAGGCCGCGAAGAACATGGGCAAACACGTGGAAGTGGCCTACTTTGAGAGCAACATATCCAAGAGCATGCTGGATGTGGCTGACAACAGGCACCTTCTGAACCAGGAATTCTTCAAAGGGCTGTGGCGGGCCGGCATCAAGCGAAGGCCGCGGCGCGGCAGGAAAGGCCCCAGGCGGACGGACAGGCCCGCCGACTCGCCGGCCGGTGCTCCGGTGGCCAATTCAGCATCATCGGCTGAGACGTAAGGTCCGGGATCAGGCTGTGCTGGCTTCGTGCCGTGAAGGGGGTGGTGGTGTCTTCCGGTGATCTCGGCAAGTTCCGAAGGTCCGTCGTACTGCGAGATGGCTCGCCGGTCAACCTCCGGGCCATACGGCCAGACGACGAGGACAGGATGCTGGCCCTCTTCTACCGCTTCAGCCCCCGGACAGTGTATCTCCGGTTCCATCAGGTTCTGAAGGAGATGTCGACGGAGGACGTGCGTCGTTTCTGTACGGTTGACTACGACAGCACCTTCGCTCTGGTGGCCACCGTCTTTTCTGGTGATGAAGAGAAGATCATAGCCGTGGGCCGCTACGCCCGCTTGCCCGGGAGCAACACCGCTGAGATTGCCTTCGTGGTCGAGGACCCCTATCAGGGCAGAGGACTGGGAACACACTTGCTGCACGACCTGGCGCTGATTGCCCGTGACCATGGTATCAGCGTCTTCGAGGCGGAAGTGCTCGCCCAGAATCAGGATATGCTCCGGGTGCTGAAGCACAGCGGCTATCACATGGTTCAGGAATTGGAGGCCGGAGTCTGTCGCGCTATCCTCGATATCATCCCTGCCACCGGAACCGAAGAAAGCCCCTGGCGGGGAAAGAAGTGGCCACCGAAGCCATGAGAATGTGGTTGTGGATGCGATACGCCGGTGATTTGGACTGCCTGTTCAAGCGGGGATGACAGATAGGCCGAAGCCTCCCGGCCAGGGACAATCCTCTACAGAAGCTTGGCGAGGTATTTCCTGAGACTTGGCCCCAACTCGGGGTCTTTCAGCGCCAGCGCTATCGTTGTCTCCAGCCAAGTCTGCATAGTGCCCGCATCGTAGCGCTCGCCCTCGAACTCGTAGGCATAAACGGCTCGCTCATGGGCCAGGCGTTGCAGCCCGTCCGTCAGTTGTATTTCCTGGCCCCGCCCGGGGCGGGTGACCTCCAGAGCCGCGAAGATGTCGGGCGTGAGCACGTACCGACCCATTATCGCCAGCCGCGACGGGGCTTCCTTGCGTTCAGGCTTCTCCACCAGTTCCATCGCCTGATAGAGTCGCTCCTCTACCTTCCGCGGTTTGATGACTCCGTAGCGGTCTACGACCTCCTCCGGCACTTCCTTGACAGCCAGGACGCTGGCCTCGTATCGCGTGCATATCTCGATCATCTTCTTCAGTGTGGTGGCTCCGTCCGGGAAGATGTCGTCCGGCAAGAAGAGGATGAAAGGCTCGTTGCCCACCACGTTCTTGGCGGTTAGGACGGCGTGCCCCAATCCCAGCTGCTCCTTCTGGCGGACGCAGCAGATGTCGACCATGTTTGACAGCCGGCGCACCTCCTCAGCCTGTTTGACCTTGCCGTGCTGCTCCAGGAAATGCTCCAACTCGAATGCACGGTCGAAGTGGTCTTCCATTGAGCGCTTGCCCAGGGCAGTGACGATGATCACCAGCTCAACGCCGCAGCCGATCGCTTCCTCAACGCTGTATTGGATGACGGGCTTGTTCAGGAGAGGCAGCATCTCCTTGGGTTGGGACTTGGTGGCTGGAAGAAACCTGGTGCCCCACCCGGCTGCAGTGATCACCGCCTTCTTGATGCGTGTCGTCACTGGAACTGGCTATCTCCGTGTCGTCTTCCGGCGGGTTACCTTCTTAGCGGGAGCGGAAGCCGGCTTGCTGCTCAGGAAGGCGATTCTCTCCGTGACGACTCTGACCGCAGTTCCCGCGTTGGCTGCCTTGAGGAGATCGCTGGCCAGGGCATCGTCTCTGATGATGTCTTTCACCCAGTTGTGGAAATCGTTCTTCGCCGCATTCACATGGTAGGCAAACGTGTCATCACTCATGGCGCCGAGCGCGTCGCAGAGCTCACTCAGGTTCTTCAGGATCCGTCCATCGCAGCACCAGAAGACGTGCTCCTGCGGAACGTCGGCCAGATAGCCCTCGGTATCTGTCATCGCTGATGTAGCCATCCGAAAGCACCCCCTTTTAGGCTCTATCTCTTGTGATCATATTAGCACACAACAAAACGAACCTACCACCGGCCTTAGTCTGCCACATTTCAGGATCCATGGCAAATGGCGTTTGGCGACGGGTTCTGCCGGCGCGAAGAAGACGGCAGGCGCCACGTAGTGTGCTCCTGCTAGCTGCTTCCAACAGGCAACGGCAGGCGCAACTGTTCGAACGGCGGGCAGTGGGTCTCCTCGTGGTTCTGATCCTGTATGGTCCTGGTCAGAGCCAGCAATCCCTGCAGCATGGCCTGGTACTCTAGCTTTCTGACTAGGTTCTTGATCACCTTCTCCCAGACATACTGTCCGGCGGTCCCCCTGCCAGCCTGGCGCATCCTGCGCCGTTCTTCCGGGTGCCGGTCAAGGTAGGATATGTACGTTTCGATTTCCTTGGGATCGGCAGTCTCCATCACCATGGCATTCCGGTACGGGATGGCATAGTCCTCGCCGGTGCTGCCTGTGAAGGCAATCCCACCTGCTGCCATGGTCTCCAGGCCCACTAGCCCAAAGGGCTCGTGGCCACTGTTGGCCAGAACGGCATCGGAAGTGTGAAAGACGAACTTCAGGAGGCTCTGCGGGCAGTGGAACCTCAGATTCAGTACGTCTGCACCGTCGCCCCCACGGACGGCCTGGACGTAGTCCTTGAAGCTGTCGCCGTGAGCTATGACATCTCTCACTTTCAAGCCCAGCGACCGCGCGTTGTACAGGACCTCCTGACCATGGGGTTCAATGCCTCCCCTGGCAAGCAGCACGGCCTTCCTGCCTCTGGCTTTCAGGCGGGCCATGGCCTCAATAGCCATGTTCCAGCGTTTGTCCGGGTCCCAGCGGGCCACCTTGGCCAGGACGAGTTCGGCATCTATGCTCTTTCGTAGACGCTCTGCCGCCCGGGAAGACACTCTGCCCAGCAGTGAGTTGGGAATGCCGTTGGGGATCACTAGAGGATCGATCCCCATCCGCGACATGATGTGCTTCATGTACCGGCTGACCGTGGTGATCCTGGTCGTGTAGGCCAGGCGGCCCCAGTTTATGCGGTCGAATGACATGGTGTTGTTGGCGTTCCAGAACATCACCGCGCGATCTCGCAGACCGCTCGAGTGGAGCAGATCGCTTATGCGGCACATGGCTTCTGCCGTGTGCCATTCTTCACCCAGGACGACCACCAGCTTGTTCTGTTCGACTGCCGGTTTGACTATCTGGTCACAGACGAACCAGGGAACCGACTCGTTGAAATCGTAGAGCTTCTCGTTCTCTCCCTGGTAGACGCCATCCGGGTAGTAGTCGCTGATCCACTGACACCAGCGGTGAAGCACGAGCCTGCCTTCATTGCGGACCTCTTCACCGGGCTGCTTTGGATCGCCCACGAAGATGAGGCGGGTCTGATAACCTGAGGCGGACAGGCTGTGGCACAGATTGCTGACTCTTACTCCCAGGCCGCCGGCAAGGGAATAGCGGTCTGGCCCCTCGAAGGAGAGCACGACAAACTGGGTGTTGTCCGGTGCTATTGCTGTTGGATGCAGGCCCATTCCTCCACAGCCCCCCTGACCTCCCCGTCGGGCTACGGACACGATCTCGGACGTGGATGAGAGATGTATCCTATGTGGTGATTTCAGGTTAACCCCCCGATTCTGCTCTGTCAAGAGTCGCAACTGACCGACTGACAGAACCTGCGGGAGACGGGGTTGCGGATGCTCCGCACGGCGCAGAGGCCGTCTCATAGGACGGCGGGATTATGGTGCCTGACACGATCCGGGTGGTTCTGGGCGCCAGTTTGACGGCCATTGTGGCTCAGCCTAGAATGGGAACGGCGGCAGG
>DAIQQD010000310.1:0-1901 GCA_036787015.1 Chloroflexota bacterium | reverse complement strand
ATAGGGCCTCCGCCATCCCTTGTGGAACCCCAGCCGATCCCCTCTGTATCCAAGCCGAGGTTGGCAGGCTCCATTGACTGGGGTGGTACTATCGTAGGTGAATTCGATCTCCGTGTTCCTCTGTGGTCAGGGGTAACACCGGGTGACACAAAGCTATGAAAACGTAACTCTTCAGGGGGTGGCTAGATGGCAAGGATCGAAGAAAGCGTGCATATCAAGCGTCCGGCTGACAAGGTATTCGCCTACACGACTGACGCGAGGACTTGGACGAAGTGGCAGTCGACTTTTCCAGAAGCAGAGCAGACGTCCCAGGGGCCCGTGGGAGTTGGCACAACGTTCAAAGGGAAGATCCACATGATGGGCCTTACAATGAAGTGGACGGCAAAGGCCGTGGAATACGAGGCAAACAGGAAGTTTGGTAAGAATATTACCTGCGGGAGCATTACTAATGAACAGCACAATACCTATGACCCCGTGGGGGGAGGCACAAAGTTCACCATCGTGTACAACATGAAGGTGGGTGGGCTCATGATGCTGTTCTCACCAATGATAGTATGCTCGACGCGCAAGGCGTTAAAGAAGGCTCTTGGTAACTTGAAAGGCATTCTCGAAGCACAGACTTAGAATCGCTTGCAACCCAGAACTACGTTGGGATGCAGACTGCCCAACAAGTTGTTCAAGAGGGGCCATTGGCACTCGCCAGCTAGCGACCCACCGGGCTGCACTCAAACCGCCGACGAAGAAGGAGCGCCATTATGGACACTGACGTCTATCGTTTCAAGGTGGGTGATTTTGAGTGCATGGCTGTGAGCGACGGCAGCCTAACGTATGCACCTCCAATGTTCCCGCCACCGGCCACCATTATTTTCAGCAACGCGCCTACAGAAGTTCTGGCTCGGGTGCTTGGCGAACACGATCTGCAGCCAGAGCAGTGGACAGAATGGATAAGTCCCTACACCTGCCTTCTAGTAAACACCGCTGATCACCTCGTGCTGGTAGATACGGGCGCCGGTGGCCTTGCACCAAGCACGGGCAGGCTCAATCTCAACCTCAAGGCTGCGGGAATTGAGCCCGATGATATTGACACTGTCATTCTCACACACGCGCATCCAGACCACATCGGCGGCAATATCGATAGCGAAGGCAAGCTGACCTTCCCGAATGCCCGCTATGTTATGTGGAAAGGGGAATGGGACTTTTGGACCTCAGAAGAGGCAGCGCTGAAACTCGATGAACACGCGAAGATCATGCTGGCATTTGCCCAGAGAAATCTCCCGCCAATTCGAGACCGGCTCGACCTTGTTGACCATGAGACGGAAATCCTGCCGGGTGTACGTGCCGTTGCCGCCCCTGGTCATACGCCAGGTCACATGGCGGTGGCTATTTCGTCACGACGCCAGCAACTGCTGTGCATCTCTGATACTGTTCTTCACCCCGTGCATCTGGAGCAGCCTGAATGGTATGCAGTGGTCGACTTTGATCCCAAGCAGGTTGTCGCCACAAGGCGCCGACTTCTGAACAAAGCCACAGTTGAGAAGGCGCTGGTACTTGCCTTCCATTTTCCGTTTCCCGGGCTGGGTCACGTCGTCCAGAAAGGAACAGGATGGCAGTGGCGACCCATTGAGCCGACTGGGTAGAACAAGGTGCCGCGGCAATTTCACCTGCACCATCCCCTTCTAGAATTTCAGGTTATCTCCTACCCCTTCAGCCCCAGACGGTTGCGGGTATCCATGCCAGCGAGACATCAACTCCTTCTCGAAGTTGGTTTCAAGGATCCCATTACTATCCCACTATTCGGTGGACCGTTTCGGAGTCTGCGATATCACAATTACCACTGGTTCGGTGGAAGGATAATCGTAAGTACAACAGAGACGATATGCCGAGGTTGGACAGGGAGTAGT
>DAIQQD010000117.1:0-6800 GCA_036787015.1 Chloroflexota bacterium | reverse complement strand
GTTGGCGCACCCCGCCCGGTCCACCCCCTTGCCGTCCGGCGAATACCAGGCGCCGTGCGGGACATCCACCACCCCCGGCATGATGCGCTCGGTGACCTGGGCCCGGATGTCGATCGTGCCCCGGTCGTTGAACACCCGCACCCTGTCGCCATCCTTGATGCCCCGAATCTGGGCGTCGGCCACACTGATCATGACGGTGTGAGGCTGGAGCTCTCGCAGCCAGGGGATGTTCTCGAACTGGCTGAGAGCCCGCCTCTTCATGTGGCTGGTGACAAGCTGCAGCGGGTACTTCTTCGCCAGCGGGTCGCTGGGGCCTTCCTTGCACTCGAAGTACTGCGGGATCGGCGTCAGGCCGGGGATGCCCAGGTCGGCCCACTGCTGGGAGTAGATCTCGATCTTGCCCGAAGGCGTGGTGAAGGGGTTCTTCTCAGGGTCTTCTATCTGCTTGCGGAAGGCGACATAGGGGATCAGCATGTTCAGCCGGTAGACGCCCTTCTTCTTGAACCGGCGATAGTCGTAGACCCCGTTGGCCATGGCCCTCTCTTCCACTATCTGCTCTTCGCTCTTGTCAAGATAGTCCTTTATCCCCATTCGCTTGGCCAGTTCGGCGGCAATCCGCCACGGTGGCTTGCACTCTCCCCTGGGCTCGATGACCTTATTCACCGCGCCGATGTACGCCGAACCCACACCGTACGTGACATCATTCCTCTCCAGGAAGGTGGCCACAGGCAGGATGATGTCGGCGAACTTGGCCGTCGGCGTCATGAACTGATCCTCGATGACCACGAACTCCAGCGACCGCAGGGCTTCGGCGATCTTGTTGCTGTTGGGGAACTGGACCAGGTAGTTGCACTGCGCGATCACCAGCGCCTTGAAGTCGGCGTGGTAGCCGCCGGCCTTGCCTTTGAGAATGGCATCGGCCAGCTTGGAGAAGTGTATCCGGGGTTCCCGGTAGGAGAACGGCCCCGGCTTCCTGGGATAGGCCTTCTCCACCGGATTGGGGGCGCGTTCGATGGAACTGATCATGGGATTCATCGGATAGGGGAAACCGCCCATTATTGATTCCCAGGCCCTGGCTCCGGCGTCGCCGCCGTGCACGCCAACGTTGCCGGTCATGGCCGCCAGCGTGATGGCCGCCCGGTGGTACTGCTCGCCGTTGGCCGTGCGGCCCGGCGCGATGCCGGTCATCAGCGCCGCCGGCTTGACCATAGCGTAGTCCTGCGCCAGGTGGACGATGGTGGCCGCCGGCACACCGGTGATAGCGGCGGCCCATTCCGGGGTCTTGGGAACGCCATCAGTATGCCCCAGGACATAGTCCCGGAACTTGTCGAAGCCGATGGTGTACTTGTCCAGGAAAGCCTGGTTGTGCAGCCTTCCTTTGATCATGACGTAGGCCATCGCCAGCAGCATGGCGGTGTCGGTCCCCGGCCTGATGGGTATCCACTGGTTGGAGAAGGTCGCCGCGCTGTCCGTGAACCTCGGGTCGATGTAGACAATCCTGGCTCCCGATTCCTTCGCCCTGGCCAGATACCAGCAGGTGTTGGTGCCATTGACGGCATCGGCCGGGTTCCAGCCCCACATGATGATCAGCTTGGAGTTCATCAGGTCATCGCGGGTATTGCTGCAGAAGTACGTGCCGTAGGTGACCAGCGAGGCATAGACACCGGCGTGGAAGGAGGTGATGCCCCACGGCGAGGTGTAGCCGCCGAACATGTTGAGCAGTCTCTCCATGGCCCCAAAGTTGTTCAGCGTGCAGACGTCGCCGGTCATCTGGGCCAGCATGATGGAGGCCGGTCCGTAGGTGTCCCTCACCCTCTTCAGTTCGCTCGCCGTTCTGTCCAGGGCCTCGTCCCAGGAGATGCGCTCGAACTTCCCTTCGCCCCGGTTGCCCACCCTCTTCAAAGGATAGAGCAGGCGGTCCGGCGCGTAGACCCTCTGCCGGTAGGCGCGGCCTCTGAGGCAGCCGCGAAGCTGGGGCTCCCGGCCGTCATCAGTCTCTATGCGGGTGATGACGCCGTCCTTGACGTGGACCCTCAGGAGACAAGCGCCGCCGCAATGGCTGGCGCACATGGTATGGACTATCTTTTCGCCCTTGGGCCTCAGTCCCTTGCCGTCGCTCATTTGCCTCTCTTGCGTCGTTCCTTCGGCCAGAGCACTTCCGCCATGACGCCGCCCACTTTGGCCGTGTCCAGGTAGGCGAAGGCCGTGAATCCGAAGTGCTTCCAGAAGACAGGCTCGATGCCCCTGTCCTTGAACCTGGCCAGCATGCCGTCGAAATCGTCCACGCGAAAGCCGAGGTGGTGCAGTCCCTCACGGCCCGCCTGGAGAAACTCGGCGTAGATGTTCTCTCCCTCCAGCGGCTGGATCAACTCGATTTGCAGGGAACCGGAGTCAGCGAAAGCCACCTTGATCTTGGAATCGGTGGGCCGGCCCCGCAGGATGACGCCATCGAACTTCACCTCGGGCACTATCGAGAAGGGGCCGAGGCCGAAGGTGGAGTAGTAGAAAGCCGCCGTCCTCTCCAAGTCCCGGACCACCAAGCCGATCTGGTCGATGGGCGGCAGCACAATCGGGGATTGACCTGCCACTACGCGAGTCCCCCTCTTCCTTCCCTGGGTTCCTTCTTCTCGAACAGCTCCACCATCAGACCGCTGGTCTTGTCAGCCTTCATGTAGGCGAAAGCCGCTATCCCCGGGAACTTCTGGCGCCACAGTGGATCGACGCCTTCATTCGCCAGCACGGCTATCGTCCCGTCGCAGTCATCAACCCTGAAGCGAAGGTGCTGCATGCCTTCGCCATGGCGCCTGAGGAAATCAGAATGAGGCGTCTCGCCTTCAAGAACCTGGATCAGCTCGATCTCGACGCTGCCTGACCGCGCGAAAGCCATCTTCAGCCGGCAGTCCCCCGTTCGCCCATCATACGTTACCCTCTTCATTTCCGACTCCCTGATCTTGAAGGGCCCCCAGCCGAAGGTGGAAGCGAAATACTCCACCGCCTGATCGACGTCCCTGACCACGATGCCGATCTGCTCCACCGGGGGCAATCTGACTGCAGGTTCTTTCGTCACAGCTTCTTGTCCGGGGCTAGATGGGCAGGGGCATGGTTTCCGGTTTCGGTTTGAATATTATGGCCGGCTCGACCTTTTCGTGATACCGGAACCCGACGGCATGGCGCGTCTTTCCGTGCTTGGCTTCCATTTCTTCCACCGGCCCGGCGTCCAGCGCCCGCATCGGGCAGCCGGCCACGCAGATGGGTGGTTTCTCCTCCGTCCAGCGATCCAGGCAGAAGTCGCACTTCTGCATCTTGGGGTTGTCTTCAGCCCCGAATTGGGGCGCTTTGTACGGGCAGGCCTTGAGGCACTTGTCACACTTGTCCTTGCCGAGGCAGAGGTCTCGGTTGACCAGGACGATGCCATCCTCTTCCCTCTTCGTGATGGCCTGCACCGGGCAGGCCTTCAGACACACCGGTTGGGCGCAGTGATAGCACGAGGTGGCCATGAAAGCCACGAAGGGGTGCGGATACTTGCCCCGCTCAATCGTGGTTACCCGCATCCAGCTTGCCGGGCCGGCCGGCACGTCGTGCCAGTCCTTGCAGGCCACTACGCAGGTGAAACAGCCGGTGCATCTGGTCTGGTCGAAGTAGAAGGCTAGCTGCATCTCTCAACCCCCTTGATCCCCCACTCTCGGGGGATTATGGAGAAACGCAGAGGGGCTTCGCCACACTGCGCGCCCCATACCCTGTCATTCCCGCGAAGGCGGGAATCCAGAAGAGCCGTCCAACACCTCTCCGACAGATACGGCAATCGCAAATCCGCCAAATGAACTGCTGCAGAGTACTAGCCGGTCTCCTGGTCTACCCAATCCAGGTAGTCCCTGTTTCCCCCAACGATTGGCAGGGCCACTATCTCCGGCACGGTGTAGCTGTGGGCCTTCTTCACCATGTCGGTGATCTCAGGGACGAGGGCCCCCCGGGTCTTGATGATCAGCAGGGATTCCTGGGCCGAATCCAGCTTCCCTTGCCACCAGAACCGGGAGTTGACCCGCGGGATCACGTTGACGCAGGCGGCTTTTCGTTTCTCCAGCAAGAGGCTGGCGATCTTCTCGGCTTCCTCCTCGGTAGAGGCAGTGACGAAGACCACCACCTTGCCGGAGTCGACACTCACGCCGCTACACCCAGCTTGGCAGGCTGAACCCGCCGCGTTCTCGGTTTGTGCGCCTTGACGGTGATGCTGAGGAACTTGTGTTGCCTCCCGTCCTCCTCCGTCTCCACGTAGAAGTCCCTCTCGGCCGTGATCTCCACCTTGCCAAATCCAGCGCCTTTCATCTTGTCCAGGTAGTCACTCTTCTCCAAAGCGCCGGCAATGCAGGCCGACCAGGCATCCAGGTCATCCTTCAGTTTAGCAGGGACAGGCTTCTCAGAGACGATATCCGAAAGGGTGAGCCGACCGCCCGGTCTAAGGACACGAAGCGCTTCACGAAACACCTTGTCCTTGTCAGTAGACAGATTGATGACGCAGTTGCTGATGATGGTGTCTACCGACCCGTCCTCCACCGGGAGTTTCTCTATTTCACCCAGACGGAACTCCACGTTCTTGTATCCGTTGGCCTTGGCCAGGCGCGCCGCCCGACCCACCATCTCCTTCGTCATGTCGACGCCAATGACCCTTCCCTTCGGGCCAACTTTGGACGCCGCGATGAAGACGTCAATGCCGGACCCTGACCCCAAATCCAGAACCACCTCCCCCTTCTTCAAGCTGGCTACGGCCGTGGGGCTGCCACAGCCCAGGCCCATGATGGCCTCCTTCGGAATGCGCTCCAGATCGGACTTGGCGTAACCTATTGCCTCAGCCTGAGACAATGTATTGCCGCCGTCTCAAGAACATGAGCAGGAACACTGCTCGTCCTGGCTGGCTATCTCAGCGTATCTCTCTTTGACGCCCTCTTTGATCTTGGCTTTCCTCACCGATCACCTCTCCGTTCTACTGTCCCTATGAGAGTTGTCTCCGGCATCACTGCGCGCGACTCTCTACCGTAAATCATAGCCGATACGCCGGGCCTATTCAAAGCGCCTCCACTCAGCATGATCCGTGAAGGAACAGGCCCGCTTGTCCATGATACACCCGAACAGTATAATCAGATCACCTCGGTCAGTGGCAGCCGAAATCATGACACACGTGGAGGACTGATGCCAGATACCAATCCCAGCAAAAGAGCCACGCCAGAAGACGACATCTCGAAGAAGAGGGAGTCCGAGCCCGAAATCAGGGAGATGGACATCGATGACCTTCCGGCGGTCTTCCATCTCGGCGAGCGGATCTTCACCTCCGAGACCGTGCCCACGCTCTACCGGACCTGGGACGAGTTCGAGGTGACCTCGTTGTTCAATGAGGACCCTGAGTACTGCCTCGTAGCCGAGGTCGATGACGCGACAGTGGGCTTCATCCTGGGGACCACGGTCACCAAGACCAGATCCGCCTGGAAATACGGCTACATAGTGTGGCTGGCCGTCGTGCCGGAGTGGCAGCGCGAGGGCCTCGGCAGCCGCCTGTTCGATAAGCTGGCCGAGAAGATGATTGATGACGGGGTGCGCATCTTCATGGTGGACACGGAGGCCAGCAATGAGCCGGCCCTTGAGTTCTTCAAGAAGAAGGGCTTCGGGAACCCCGAAGAGCAGATATACCTCACTCTGAATGTCAAGACGTATCAGGAGAAGCCGCACAGAGGGCGCGCATCTCGACGAAAGCAGAAGAATGGCAACGAAACCTGAGACAACCGCGGATGTCCAACCCGACAGGCTGAGGGCACTCCTCAAGGACCTGATAGACATCTACAGTCCGTCCGGGAAAGAGGAGGAGATTCTGGAGTTCACGGAAGACTACCTGAAGAAACATGGCCTGTCCGTGGAAAGGCAGGTAGTGGACGAGAACCGCTTCAACCTGGTGGTGCTGCCCGAGAAAACGGAGAACGTCGAACTCTGCTTTGTCGGCCACCTTGATACAGTGACCGCCTGGGATCTGGATGACTACGGCTTCCACGAGGACAACGGCAACATCACCGGACTCGGCACCGTGGACATGAAGGCGGGCTGCGCCGCCATGATAGAGGCATTTACCGCACTGGCGGAGGCTGGTAGCTCGCTCCGCTCTGTCGGCCTGGCCCTGGTCGTCGGCGAAGAGCAGGAAGGCGACGGAGCCAAGACCCTGATCCGGGAACACAGCTTCCCTTGGGCCATGGTGGCCGAACCCACCAATCTGGTGCCCTGCCTCGGCCATTACGGCTACCTGGAAGTCCTGCTGCGAACGAGAGGCAAGATTGCGCATTCCTCCATGCCGGAGTTGGGGCAGAATGCCATCGAGGCCATGCTGAAGCTGTTACTCAAGCTCACGGAGTACGCCGGCTCCGCCCCGCAAGGGCTGGTCTACAACATCAGGCAGCTTTCCGGATTCCCCGGCGGCTTCGTAGTGCCGGACAGTTGCGAGGCTTGGTTGGACTTGCATCTGCCGCCGGATTCAAGAATGGAGACTCTCAAGGCCGACCTGGAGCAACTGGTGGAAGAAGCCGACCAGAATATCTCCGGCATGGATGCCTACATCAGATTTGAGAACGCCCATTCAGGCTACCTCATCTCGCCGAAGCGGCCGGTGGTGAAGAAACTGAGAGAGGCATACCAGAAGACGGCCCTGCCCTGGGAGCCCCAGGTCTTCCGGAGTCACTCCGATGGCAATGTTCTCTGGGCTGGAGGCACCGACCCGGTCATCCTGGGGCCGGGCAACCTGGAGACTGCCCACACTCCCGAGGAGA
>DAIQQD010000116.1:0-6832 GCA_036787015.1 Chloroflexota bacterium | reverse complement strand
TCAACCTTGGTCTTCTTGTTCTTCTTCGCCATTCTGCACTCTCCAATACAGCGGCCATCGAAGCCGCGCTAGGGCATATCCTTCACCGTTAGCCTGCCCAGGATATTCATGCCGCTCACCCGCAACGACTTGGCCGTCAGAGGAGGCATCTGCTTTGCCAGCGAACGCCTCATGGTGCGTGAGCCGAGCAGTGAAAGCCCGGTGATGGTGACCGGCATGTCGGACCTCACGACGAGATGATTGGCGCCAAAGAGGGAGAACAGTACCACCTCGGTGACCCCTTCAGGTAACTGGGCCTGACGGAAATCGACCTCCGTGGACCCGAATATGGCTACCGACCGCCACTTCCTGGCTGAACGCCATGGCCCTCTGCTAGACTTCGAACTACCCACCAATGCGAGATCTGTCATCCTGTCTTCTCCATCAACTCGTGGACTCCACCTGTCCGGACCAGGACAGAAGTTTGAGTCGTCCCAGTCCATGAAAAGCCTACAACCAGCCTTTCACAGCCGAATCTCAGCATCGTCTGGCGCTGTCACAGTTTCCTCTCATGGTCCGTGCCGCCACAAGCTCTCAAGACTCCGAAGACAACGATGCCCACAAGTCGTGGACAATGCAAAGGCGATCAGCATGGGAAGACAACTGAGGCATGAAATCAGTGAACGTGTCAGGCTGTTTGGTGACTACTGTTTGAGCGCTCTGGCCGCATCCTGCAGCGCACGGAGAACAATCTGGTCCTCATCCGGCAGAACTGTGCGCGGATCGAGCAGCAGGGCGTTCCCTTCGATACGCGCCACCACCGGAGGCCGATTGGCTCGTAGTTTCTCTGCCAGTCCCTGTGCCAGGCTGGGACCCTTGGTCTTGGACGATCCCTTGACCACAACCAGCTTCGTTGGCAGGGTGCTGCCCGGCAGGCTGCCTCCCCCCACCACCGACTCCCCATCCACGACGGCGCCCAGCGCGCCAAGGTGCCCCGCCCATTCCTGGGCCCGACTCTCGATTTCATCCAGAGGCATGGAGATCATCTGCCAGACCGGGATCTTCTGCTCTGCTTCCCCCTTCAGGTAGTGGGTCAAAGTGGCGACTAGCCCGGCAAGCCTGGTCTTGTCTATGCGCACCGCCCGGGCCAGCGGATGCTTCCGGAGCTTCTCCACCAGATGCTTCCGGCCCACGATGATGCCAGCCTGTGGCCCGCCCAGCAGTTTATCCCCCGAGAACATCGCCAAGGCAGCGCCGGCGGATATGCTGTCCTGTACCTTCGGCTCCGGGCTCAGTCCGTACTTGGTGGTGTCCAGCAGGCAGCCGCTGCCCAAGTCGTCAAACACCGGCAGGCCGTTCTTATCGCCCAGCCGCACCAAATCGCCAACAGTGACCTCTTCAGCGAAGCCCACTACTTTGAAGTTGCTGGAGTGCACCCGCAGCAGGGCCGCTGTTCTGGGAGTAATCGCCAGTTCGTAGTCCGCAACGTAGGTGCAGTTGGTGGTGCCGACCTCCACCAGCTTGGCCCCGCTCTGCCGCATGACGTCAGGGATGCGGAAACCACCGCCTATCTCAACTGCCTGGCCTCTAGAGACAACGACCTCTCTCTTCTTGCAGAGAGCCGTCAGAGCCAGAAGCACAGCGGAGGCGTTGTTGTTGACCACCAGGGCGTCTTCGGCGCCGGTCAGGCGGCAGAGAAGCGAGGTTATGTGCACGTCCCGGTGTCCGCGCAGGCCAGTGTCGAGGTCGAATTCGAGGTTGGCATAGCCTTTCGAAGCCTCCTCCATGGCAACTATGGCCTCTTGGCTCAGTGGCGCCCGGCCCAGGTTCGTGTGCAGAACGACACCGGTGGCATTGATCACCGGCCGTAGACTGGGTTCTGCCAGTGTCCGGACGCGGTCGGACACAGACTTCACCAGGCTGTCGGAAGAAGGAGCGGGCTCGCCGTGAGATATCGACTGACGGGTTTCCTCGAGAACCTGGCGCACTACTTCCACAACAAAGGTGCGGGAGTAAGAAGACTCCAGGTTCTTGATCCGCTCGTCGGAGATCAGCTTGTCGACGCTGGGGAGACTGCGAAACTCACTCTTCATGCTCACGTCTCCAGGCAGCAACAATCTAGCACACGACGTCTACAGGCGCAAACCTGACTCAGAGACGCCAGTCGTTTTGACAGGCCCAACTCACAGAAGGTAGCATCTATACATGACAAATCTGGCGGAGAGGAGGTGATATCGATGAATCGCCGAACGTGAACCCGAACTGTTGAAAGAGCGTTGCTCTTGTCAGCCCAAGCTTCCCCAATGACTGAAGTTGAAAGAGGAGGTTATCACTTTGCGGCGATTCGTCCAATCGCTAACTCCGCATACATGGATGGTTGTGGCCGGACTCATCTTCGGAGTCCTGGCAGCCCTGCTGGTCAAGTGGGGCAATCCCGCCAACATGGGCTACTGCGCAGCGTGCTTCCTGCGGGACATCACGGGCGCGCTTGGCCTTCATCGAGCCGGAGCAGTTCAGTACCTCAGGCCTGAGATACTAGGGCTCATCCTCGGCAGTTTCGTCGCTGCTATTGCTTTCCGCGAGTTTCGAACCAGGGGTGGCTCTGCGCCTCTGGTCCGCTTTTTGCTGGGGACCCTGATGATGATCGGGGCCTTAGTCTTTCTAGGTTGTCCCGTGCGCGCCCTGGTGCGCTTGGCGGGCGGTGACCTCAACGGCATTACCGCTCTGGCCGGATTGATCTTCGGCGTTTTTGTGGGCATCCTCTTTCTCAGGAGAGGGTTCAATCTGGGCCGCTCCACCAAGATGCCTTCAGCCGCCGGATGGCTGTTCCCGGCTTTCATGGTGATCCTGCTGCTCTTCGCCATCTTCACCCCGTACTTCATCTTCTCCAGCGCTTCCGGCCCGGGGTCGCTCCATCCGGCGCTCTGGATATCGCTGGCAGTTGGGCTGGGGGTTGGCATACTGGCCCAGCGCACGAGAATGTGCTTCGCCGGCGGATGGCGGGACTTGATTCTGATCAGGGACTTCCATCTTTTCAGCCTGATCGCCGCCTTCTTCGTTGCGGCTCTCATCACCAACTTCGCCTTGGGTCAGGTAGCACATTGGGGTTTCTCCGGGCAGCCGATCTCCCATGAAGAGCATCTGTGGAACTTCCTCGGCATGGCCCTGGTTGGCTTGTCAGCCACCCTGCTTGGCGGCTGCCCTCTGCGGCAGATGGTCCTCTCCGGACAGGGAGACACGGACGCTGCCATGACGGTTCTGGGCATGGTCGCCGGCGCGGCCGTAGCCCACAACTTCGGTCTGGCCTCAAGTCCCAGTCCTGCCGGCACAACTACATTTGGGGCGTGGGCTGTCGGCATCGGACTGGCAGTGGCCCTGTTGATTGGTTTCCTCATGAGAGAAAGGAGGCAAGCCTGATGATTGAGGTGGATGCTCGAGGTTTCTCGTGCCCCATACCAGTGGTTAGAACCAATGAGGCCATCGACAAGAACCCAGAGGCCACTCTTGCGGTACTCGTCGACAATGAGGTCTCAAAAGAGAACGTATCGCGTTTGGCCAGGAGTCGAGGCTATTCCGTGGAGGCAGAGACAGCCGAAGACGGGTTCCGCCTGAAGCTGAACCCATTGGCCAAGTAGGCTATAATCATACCGAGACGCACCGGGTGAAGCATCAGATGATCTACCTGGACAACGCTGCCACGTCGTGGCCCAAACCGGAATCAGTCTATCAGGCGATGGATAGCCTCATGCGGCATACCGGTGCCAGTCCCGGTCGCTCCGGGCACCTCCTGTCAGTCACCGCCGCCCGCATCGTTTACGAGACGCGTGAAGCGTTGTGCCAGTTCTTTGGCATAGCCGACCCGTCTCACCTTGTCTTCACTTCGAATGCCACGGAGGCCCTGAACCTGGCCATCAGAGGCCTGCTCCATATCGGGGACCACGCCATCACCAGCAGCCTGGAGCACAACTCTGTCATGCGTCCGCTGCGTGCCCTGGAGAAGAAGGGGGTCGAGGTCTCTGTAGTAAATTGCGCCGCCAATGGCTTACTCGATCCTGGCGACATTGAGCGGGCCATCCGGCCCTACACCAAGCTCGTTGTGCTGAGTCATGCCTCGAACGTAGTGGGCACCATACTCCCGGTAGCCGAGGTTGGCCGCATAGCCCGAGAACACAGTGTCCCTCTCCTGGTAGATGCCGCCCAGTCAGCCGGGTGCTACCCCATCGACGTCGAAGCGATGAACATCGACCTGCTGGCTTTCTCCGGACACAAGAGTCTGTTCGGACCCCAGGGAACCGGAGCTCTCTACATACGCCAAGGGATTGAGTCCGGGCTGGAGCCGCTGAAGTATGGCGGCACGGGCAGCTACTCCGAATATGAGCACCAACCCGAATTCCTCCCCGACAAGTACGAGAGCGGCACTCCCAATACGGTAGGACTGGCCGGCCTGGGGGCCGGAGTGCGATTCGTCATGCAAGAGGGCCTGTCCACCATAAGGCAGAAGGAGGAGAGGCTAACCAAGCTGCTCATGGACGGATTGGCCGCGATACCAGGTGTCGACATCTACGGTAACCCTCATCCCGGCGACCGGGTCGCCATCGTCTCCTTCAACATCTCCGGGCTGACTCCGTCAGAGGTGGCCCTTCAACTGGAAGAGGACTTCCGGATCATGTGCCGTCCCGGACTGCATTGCTCGCCCGTGGCCCACAAGACGCTGGGGACATTCCCGCAGGGTTCTGTCCGATTGAGCCCCGGGCACTTCAACTCGGGTCACGACATCGAGAGGACGGTGGAGGCCGTGAGGCAAATCGCTAGAAAGGCAAGGTGAGTGAATGTCCATGATCATCGATGCCCGTGGGTTGGCCTGTCCTCAGCCGGTGGTACTGACTAAGAAGGCTCTGGAGAAGGCAGATGACCTGACCGTCATCGTGGACAACGCGACCGCCAAGCAGAACGTCTCGCGGCTGGCCGAGAGCCACGGCCTTGGGATAACCGTTGAGGAAAAGGGGGACGGCATTTACCTGCGACTGACCAGACCCGCCGACGAATCCCTGGGTGGGAAGGTGCCGCTGCTCTTCGAGCCGACGGTGCTCCTGGTATCATCGAGCACTTTGGGCCGCGGAGACGATGAGCTGGGAAATGTGTTGATGCGCTCCTTCATACACACGCTGGGTGAATCGGACATCAAGCCCCACAAGATCATCTTCATGAACAGCGGCGTCAAACTCGTAGCTCAGGGATCCGAGGTCATCGATGACTTACGCGCCCTGGAGAAAGAGAGCGTGGAGATACTGGCCTGTGGGACCTGCCTGGGCCATTTCGGCCTGAAAGACGCGGTGAAAGCCGGGCGCATCTCCAACATGTACGAGATCACGATGGCGCTGATGAAAGCCACCAAAGTCATCTCCATCTAGCGGCATCTGACTGGCAAATGCAGTATAGTGTCGTCCTGTTTCACTCCATTACCGGAGCCCTGCAGACAGAGAAGCGCCTCAAAGGAAAGAGTGTTGCCGTCAAGCTGATCCCGGTGCCCCGGCAACTCAGCTCCGACTGCGGCGTGTGCCTGCGGTTCCGGAGTGAGGACGAGGCTGAGGTCAAGAGAGCGCTGGAAGAGGACCATATAGACATCCAGGGCATCTATCCAATCTGATGGCGGTTGAAAGACAAGGACACAGGAGAAGCGAATGGAAGGGAAACCGACCCCACGGCTGACTGAGATGGTTCGCGGCGCGGGTTGAGCTTCCAAGCTCGGTCCAGGGGACCTGGACAAAGCGCTGTGCGGTCTGCCACTGCTGACAGACCCTAACCTGATTGTGGGCTTGGAGAAGGCGGACGACGCCGGGGTCTACAGACTGGCTGACGATCTGGCCATCGTGCAGACCGTCGATTTCTTCACGCCCATTGTGGATGATCCGTACACCTTCGGCCAGATTGCGGTGGCCAATGCTCTCAGCGACGTCTACGCCATGGGCGGCAAGCCCCTCACCGCCATGAACATCGTCTGCTTTCCCAGCAAGACACTCGATATCTCGGTACTAAGGGAGATCCTCCGCGGCGGGATTGACAAGATGCTCGAGGCCGGCGTGTTACTGGTCGGCGGGCACAGTGTGGATGATCCGGAGCTAAAGTACGGCATCTCTGTGACCGGCACAGTGCACCCGAAACGGCTGCTGACCAAGGGTGGGGCCAAGCCGGGCGACCAACTCATATTGACCAAGCCCATCGGCACCGGCATCGTCAACACGGCGGCCAAGGGTCGTTTGGCCGGCGAACAAGTCATCGAAACGGTGGCCCGGTCCATGGCTGCTTTGAACAAGACTGCCTCTGAGATGATGCTGGAGACCGGCGTGAACGCCTGCACCGACATCACCGGTTTCGGCCTTCTAGGCCATGCCTGCGAGATGATCCAGGACAGCGAGGTTGGTTTCAAGATACGCTCCATTTCGGTTCCCATCTTCCCCGAAACCCTGGGGTTGGCCAGGATGGGGATGATCCCCGGCGGCACCTACCGCAACAAGGAGTTCCGTTCGGGAATGGTGGACGCGGCAGGCATAGCAGACGTCATGATGGACATCCTCTTCGATCCCCAGACCTCGGGTGGCCTGTTCATATCGGTGAGTGCCGACAAGGCAGGTCTGCTCCTGACCAAGCTCAAGGAAGCAGGTGTGGGTGATGCTGCTATCGTGGGAGAAGTGGTCAGCCATCCCAAGCAGAGGATTGTCGTCGAGTAGACCATGTTCGTCCTCGGTACAGCAGGCCACGTAGATCACGGCAAGTCCCGCCTGGTTCAGGCGCTCACCGGCATTGACCCCGACCGCCTGGCGGAAGAGAAAGAGCGGGGCATGACCATCGACCT
>DAIQQD010000309.1:0-1910 GCA_036787015.1 Chloroflexota bacterium | reverse complement strand
GGAAGAGAGCAAATGCACGACCTCATCAGACAAGCCGCTGCTGACTTGACGGCCTCGAGCCATGCCATCGTGCTGACCGGGGCCGGAATATCCACGGAGTCAGGGGTTCCCGATTTCCGCGGACCGAAGGGCATCTGGACCACCAACAAGCAGGCTGAGGCCCAGGCCTACCAGAGATACGAGAGGTTTCTGGACGACCCCAAGGCCTACTGGGAGGAGATGCTGGGCACCGTGGGCAGCGGCAGCGATTTCTACAACCAGATGCGGAAGGTCGAACCCAACCCGGGCCACCACGCCATCGCCCGCCTGGAGCAACTGGGCATCGTCAAGTGGACGATAACCCAGAACGTCGATGGCCTCCATGAGAAGGCGGGTACTAGGCGAGTCATGCACTACCACGGCTCCGTGGAAAAGCTCAGGTGCCTTTCCTGCGGCTCAAGGTTCGGCGTCGACGAGTACTCGCTGGACAAGCTGCCACCACTTTGCCGGTGTGGCCGGCCCCTGAAGTACGACGTCGTCCATTTCCAGGAGCCGATCCCCTCCGACATCATGGATGCGGCAGAGGAAGAGGCCATGAAGTGCGATGTCATGCTTATATGCGGGACATCCGCTGTCGTGTACCCCTTCGCCGCCCTGCCGGCCATGGCCAGGAGCAGAGGCCGATCCGCCGTGAAGATCATCGAGGTCAATGCTGAGCCGACTCCACTCACCCATCAAGGCATCTCCGACTACCTGATCCAGGGAAAGACGGGCGAAATCCTGCCTCTGGTGGTTGATGAGGTGAGCAAGTTGTTATCCCGGCGTGACGGACATGGCTGATATCGCCATTCGCACTTGAAGGCTTACTTGTCCTCGCGGCGCAACAGAGCGCGCACCACGTTTTCCGATGATATGTGCCCGTCCGTCAGCCCGGCCAGGACGGACTCCCGGCCGAAAAGCTGATTCACCATGTCGCCCGTTGAAAGCCCTTGTCTCTCCAGTTCCCAGACCCTCCGCGATGAGCCTTGGATGTAATCTATGCAGGCTTGCAGCGCCTCCCTCCCCTCCTCCACCACGTTCCCCAGGCCGGTGAACAGGATGAGCTTCTCCGGCGGCAGATCAACCAGCTTTTTCATCGACCGGGCGATTTCGTAGACATCCTCCTCCGGGCGCATCGCCTTGGGCTCCCTGGAGATGAACAGGTCGCCGGTGAAGCACCAGCCATTGGCCGTCTCCACCAGCGCCACATGATCCGGGCAGTGGCCGGGCGTCCCGATCACTTCGAAACGGTGGCTTTCGGTTTCCACTTGGCGAGGCAGAATCCCTACTTCGGTGGGAACCGGGTGGCCCCAGACCAGTTCCTGGTACGGGTGCAGTTCCGGCGACTGGCCGATGAGAGGCGCTGCCTCCCGGGATGCCATGATTCGTACGGCAAACCGCTGCTGCAACAGGTGATTGGCGCCCACGTGGTCTTCATGATGGTGCGTGTTGACAGCGAGCTTCAGGTGCCGGCCTTCCAGAAACCGGGCAAGCTCCTCTGCAGTATGTGGACAGCCTGTGTCGATGAGAAGCCCGTCAACCAGGTAGGCTGCAGTCCAGTACAGGACGCGCCCCTGGTACTCGCGTCCCATCTTGATCCTGGTGACCTCTCCCAGGTGATCGGTCTCGATCAACTTCGACCTCGCTGCAGATGAAAGCACCGCAGGAAGCTTGGCGGATGGCCTATCTGATGTGCTTCTTGGCCTCTTTGGCCTTGAGCGCTACCAGCTTCGTATCGAGGTGGCCGGGCCCGCCGCATTCGGGAATGTAGCAGGTGACGTCGCTGTAGACGCACTTGGAATGACAGTTGGAACAGGTCTCAGGTGGGACCTCTGCCTCGAACACGTAGTCGCAATCGCCACAGATCCACCAGCTCATCTCACCCTCCTGGC
>DAIQQD010000115.1:0-6866 GCA_036787015.1 Chloroflexota bacterium | reverse complement strand
GGGTCGGCCAGGAGCGCCCGGCCCATGACGATGACGTCTGCTTGGTTCCTCTCCAGTATGGACTCGGCCAGCCGCGGATCGTTGATCCGTCCCACGGTGAACACGGGCACCTTGACCACCTGTTTCACCGCGGCGGCATAGGGCACGTTCAGTCCCATGGGGGTGCCGTGGGGCGGCAGTATGCGCCAGGACATCTGCGGGAACGTGCCGCTGGAGATGTGAAAGGCATGCACACCCGCCTCGACCAGAATGGGGGCGATGTACTTGGTCTCCTCGATGTCCCGCCCGCCCGGAGTCAACTCGTCGCCGGAGAGCCTCATTACTACCGGGAAGTCGCGTCCCGCCTTGGCCTGAATGTTCTTCAGAACCTCAAGATGAAGCCTCAGCCGCGACTCGATCGAGCCACCGTAGGCATCGGACCGCTTGTTCCGCAGAGCGGAGATGAAGGAACCCAGCAGCATGTAGCAGTGCGCCGAATGCAATTCAATTCCGTCGCAGCCGGATTCCCTGGCCCGCCTGGCGGCGTCGCCGAACTGCTCTACGATGTGGGCGATTTCCTCTACGGAAAGCTCGCGGCACGTCGTCTTGTGCGTGAAGCACATCACCGGCGAAGGCCCGACGGGCTGGACTTTGTACAGGAAGCAGACGGACTCGGGGCCGGGATGGGCTATCTGGGGAATCAGCCTCGAACCGCAGGCATGTATGGCGTCGGTCAGCCGTCGCATGGGCGCTATCTGCTTGTCGTCCCACATGCCCACGGTATTGGGCACGTACGGGTACTTGCCATCGATGGTAGTGACTTCCAGGATGAGCAGGCCGGCGCCGCCCTTCGCCCGCGCCTCGATATAGGCGTGGTACTGCTCGGAGACGGTCCCGTCATGGTTGGCATAGTTGGTGTCCATGGGAGCCAGTGCAATGCGGTTCTTCAGCTCCATTGTGCCGATCTTGATCGGGCTGAACAGCTTGGTCAATGGCTTGTTGATCACTTGAACCCCCTTGATCCCCCAGTCTTGGGGGAAGAAATAGGAGGATTGGGGGACACCCCCAAACCCTCGTCAGGAGGAATCCCTCCTGCACCTCCTCTGTCATTCCCGCGAAGGCGGGAATCCAGGATGTAACACATCTTCGTCAGCGCTAGAGTCCACCCCCCTTGGTCCCCCATTCTTGGGGGAGGATAAGAGAGATCTGGGAACACCCCAGGCCCCCGGTGTCCGCCTCAGGCGGACACCCTTTATATCTTGCAGGCGACGCCAGCACCGTCGTGAATGGCTCGCCTGATCAATCCCAACCCCTGGCAGTCGCCAATGGCGTAGAGTTCGGGCACCTTCCCTTCCAGCGTTTTCTGCAGCTCCAGGTTGGGCTCGACGTCGCCGGCGATCACCACTGTATCATATTCGGCGGTCTTCTTCTCACCCTTCACGCTGTAGACCACGCCGCTGGGAGTTATCTCCTCGTACGTCACCTTGTTGACGACGGTGACCTTCGCCTCCTCCAGGCTCTGCTTGACCTCGCCCCTTCTCTTGTAGCCCACCTCCGGCGCCACTCTTTCGCCACTGTCCAGCAGGGTAACCTTGCGGCCCCTCTCCGCCAGAAACGTTGCCAACTCACAGGCCCCCAGATCACCGCCTATGACTACGACGCGCTTACCCACAGGCATCCAGTACCTGGTGAACCGCCTGATCAGCGGCGGGGTCAAGAAGCGCCGCATGAGCGGACCGCCAAGACGCAGCCCCAGCCTCTGCCAGGCCGGCAGCTTCGCGGCGCCCGGTCCGCTGGCGTCACCCGCCAGCATCCTCTTCATGTCCGGCGCACCGAACACATTCCGGCCATCAGAGCCGCGGATCGGCGGAATCACGATCTTGGGGCCCGCCGCCACGATGACCACGTCCGGCTTGACTGCGCTGACCAGGGCAGGCGTCACCTCTTGTTTCATCCTGAGCTGAATCGGCAGGTTCTTCATCTCAGTCAGCAGGTAGTCGAGCAACCGGTCGTTGTCCGGATGAACCGTGTTGGCGAAGAGCAGCGATCCGCTCAGCTTTGCCTGCTTCTCGTACAGCGTCACGGAGTGACCACGCAAGGCGGCGACCCGCGCGGCTTCCATGCCCGCCGGCCCGCCGCCGACCACCATCACTTTCTTCGGCTTGGCCGCCTTCTCCAGGCTGAACTGGCCCTCTTTGCCGGTGAAAGCGTTCACCGCACAGTGCATGTTGGTGAAATCGCCCTCGGCGATGGAATCGAAGCAGTTCTCGCAGGAGATGCAGCGCCGTATGCGGTGCAGTTCTCCCCGGGCGGCCTTGTTGGGCAATTCGGGGTCGCCCAGGAGCGGCCGACCCATGACTATCATGTCGGCCTGACCGGCCTCCAGTATCTTCTCTGCCAGCTCCGGGTCATGAATGCGGCCCACCACCATCACCGGCACGTTAGTGATCTTCTTGATGGCGGCGGCCTCCGGCACGTTGAACCCCGGTCCGTAGCTCGGGCCGGCAATAATGCCCGTGGTCAGCCTGTCGATGACGCCGCCGGACACGTGGAATGCGTCCACTCCGGCCTCCACCAGTCTGGGAACCATCTCCAGTGTGCCCTTGATATCGCGGCCGCCGGGCTGGCGCTCGTCGCCCGAAATGCGGAGAGTCAGGGGGAAGTCCTTCCCGGCCTTGGCCTTCATGCTCTTGATGACCTCGATGGGGAACTTCAGCAGCCCTTCCAGCGTGCTGCCGTTATAGGCATCTGTCCGCTTGTTGCGCAGGGGCGTGATGAACGACCCGCACAGCATGTAGGCATGGGCACAGTGCAGCTCCATGCCATCGTACCCGGCCTCCCGCGCTCGGCGAGCGGCCTCGCCGTAATGCTCGATGATCATCTCGATCTCTTCCAGCGTTACCTCGCGGCAGGTCTGGCCGGTCACGGCTGATCTGCCGACCGACGGCCCAATGGGCTGGAGTTGGTTGACGAACGGGGCGGCCGACTCCGGTCCCGGATGGGAAATCTGCGGGACTATCTTGGCCGCGTGGGCGTGCACGGCCTTGGTCAACTCAACGTGGTTGGGAACAAGGTGGTCGCTCCAGAGCCCCACGGTGTGTATCTGGTAGGGGAACCGCTGATCGACGGTGCAGACCTCGAACGTGATGAGACCCACGCCGCCCCTGGCCCTCGCCACGTGATAGTCAATGAGGCGCTGGGTGATGGTGTCGCCCGGGCCGGCCCACTGGGTGGTCATGGGGGCCATCACCAGGCGATTCCTCAGCTCCATCGGGCCGATCTTGACCGGGCTAAACAGCTTTTGCAGAGAACTCACTGTCTACCTCCTGGCATGGCGGGCTTAGTCCCATCGTCCACCAATTCTACTCTTCCGCACTTGCTGTCATCAAACCGATCAAATATAGCATTCTGAAACACATGGTCTGATTACAGATACGGCAAATGCGCCAACAGTCGCGTTGGCGGTGTGTCAATTGACATCATTCCATAGTATAATGCTCAACACAACAAGGGTTGGCCTGAAGATGGACGAAGCTGAGTCGCAGGGCTGTGTCCTGGATTCCCGCTTCCGCGGGAATGACAGGATTCGGGGCGTGCAGAGGGGCGGAGCCCCTCTGTGTTTCTTCCCTATCACCCAAGAATGGGAGCCAGAGGGTCGAAGTAGAGCGTGGAGATCGTGTCTAGAGAGTGCAGAGACTTGTCTCTGCTGAGGGATCGGGGGTGTCCCCCAGTTCCCTTTTCTCTTCCCCCAAGAATGGGGGACCAAGGGGGCTGATCCGAGAACAACCCCGCGCCGGCGCCTCGGAAGATGAGTATAATGGGTGCGCATTGCCTCGGCTGTGGCCAGCAAACCAAACAAGAGGAACAAGGGGGGTTAGATGGCTGAATTCCTATCTGACGAATGGTTCAGCAAGGTAGCCGAGATGTACAAGAGCGCCGGCGACCTGCAGATGCCGGACTCCCTGATCAGCGTGACCGTCAACCTTACCGTGAAGACAGCCAGGGGAGAGGTCAGGATGGCCATGAACAAGGGCATCATTCAAAAGGGGTTCGTTGACGGCGCCGATGTCGACATGTCGATGCCGTCGGAATACGCATACAAGATCCTCGTGCTGAATGACTGGTCCGTGGGCATGCGCGGCTACATCAAGCGCCAAATCAAGCTCTCCGGCAAAATGGCAAAACTGATCCCCTTGCAGGCTTACAAACCGAGCCAGCCAACGGTCGAGTTCTGCAACAGGATAGCTGAATTCACTGACTATCAGGGGTCTCATGCCCCAGGCCCGCAAACCCAGCGTGCCGACGTTCGAGTTCCTCAAGGAGAGGGTAGCGCCCATCGGGTGCAAGGCGTAGCGGCTCAGCCAGAAGGGAGGAGGGTACACCAAGGGCCCAAGTTGAGCCTGTTGATGTCGCCGTGGAAACTGGGCACTATGGAGGTCAAGAACCGCCTCGTCATGTCGCCGATGACGCTGGTATGGGCCAATCCTGACGAGACGCCTTCTGACAGGCAGATATCATACTGGGTGGACCGCGCCAAGAACGGCGTGGGACTGATAATCACCGAGATGAACTCGGTTGACCCCAAGCACCGTTACCAGCCCCTATCGGTGGGCCTGCACAGCGATTTCCAGATAGAGAAGCACAAGCGCCTCACAGACGTCGTGCACAAGTACGGCGCCAAGATAATACCCCAGCTGACGCACCCTGGCCCCGAGTCGCTAGCCCCCTTTCTTGAGGACGAGGTCTGCATCGGGCCTTCCGTGAACCGCTCCGAGTCCACGCAGCAGGTCTGCCGCGAACTGAAGGACGAAGAGCTTCCGGAACTCATCGAGATGTTCGCCCAGGCGGCGCGGCGGGCGCGCGAGGCCGGCTACGACGGCATCGAGCTTCACATGGCGCACAACTACTGTCTGCTGGGATCCTTCCTCTCGCCGCTGCGCAACAAGCGCGAGGAGGGGCTGTACGTCGGGCACACCGTGGAGGGCAGGGTGAAGCTGTCGCTGGATACGATAAGGCGCATCAGGGAGGTCGTCGGCAGGGACTTCCCCATGACGGTGCGCATTTCCGGCGACGAGAACATCGGCGGGGCCAATGGACGCGACATGACGGACACGCAGCGTATCGCTCCCATGATCGAAGCCGCGGGCGTGGACTGCTTCCACGTTTCCGGCGGCGTCATCTCCTCCCTGGTCGACCAGATAATAGCCGGCGCCAACTACAAGTGCGGCTTTAACGCGCCGGCGGCGCATGCCATAAAGGAAGTCGTCAGTGTGGCCGTGATGCCGGTGGGCTGCATACACGATCCGGTCTATGCCGAGCAGCTTTTGCAGGCCGGCTGGTGCGATGCCGTGGTCATGGGCCGCCCGTTCCTGGCCGACCCTGAGCTGACCAAGAAGATAATGGAGGACCGCCTTAACGATATCCGCCATTGCGTGCGCTGTCTGACCTGCGTAGACTCGCTGATGAAGCTGGAGGACGTGCACTGCGCCGTGAATGCGCGCATGGGGCACGAAGAAGAATGGCCTATCGATGCCAAGACGGCCAACCCCAGGAAGATAATGATCGTAGGCGCGGGACCCGGTGGCATGGAGGCGGCAAGGGTAGCCGCCACGAGCGGGCACAAGGTGACGCTTTACGACCGGCACAAGCGCCTGGGTGGGGCTCTGGTGACCGCCTGCACGGTGCACCCGGATAACGAGACCCTGCTCAACTATCTCATGGTACAGCTCAGGAAGCTGCCTATTGACATAAAGTTGGGCGTCGAGGTGACGCCCGATATGGTCAAGCGGGAGAAGCCCGATGTATTTATCGATGCCAGCGGAGGCAAGGTCGTCGCGCCGCAGATCGATGGCGCGGATCTGCCTCATGTCATCACCGGAACCATGCTGCACAAGATGATGTACGGCGAGGTGCCCCATGACGGCGCTGAGAAAATACCGTCCTGGATCAAATTCGGTCTCGGGATCGGCGGTGGTCTCATGCAGCGTCTGATGACGCCAGAGCGCATCCGGAAGATGACGCAGTCCTGGTTGCTCCTCATCGGCAAGAGGGTGGTAGTCGTGGGCGCCGACCTGGCGGCCATCGAGTCGGCGGAGTTCATCGCGCAGCGCGGGCGCACCGTCGCGGTCATCGATTCGACGGAGGTGCTGGCGCCGGAGATCGGGGACAAGCGGCGCGCCGAGCATATCGAGCGCATGCGCGAGTTGGGCATCACCATGCATACCCAGTGCGATGTTGCGAAGATCACCAGGGAAGGCGTCTGGTTCAAGCCGCAGTTCGGCGACACGGAGCACATGATAGCGGCTGATACGGTTCTCCTTGCTGGCACCATCGATCCCAAGACCGAGCTGTACGATGCCTGCAAGGAGTTCGTGCCTGCTGCGTTCACAGTGGGCGATGTCTCGGGGCTGGGCCTCATCGACAAGGCCATCCGAGAGGCTAACGCCGTGGTCTACGGCCTGGGTTGACCGACTCAGGCAGATTCCCGCCTCGGTGGGAACGGTCCATGTGCTGGTGAGCACAGCCCACCCTGCGGTCCGGGGTTTGCGTCCGTAACGCCCTGGAATCCCTCTTCCAAGAAAGAGGGACTTAGGGAGTTCGGGCTCTGGGCTGTCCCCAGTATCGTCTTTGGCATCACGGGCAGGCTTTTCTACGCCCGTGCAACTGCAACCCATCGGGGCGTGCAGAGGGGCGAAGCTCCGTGACCGGGAGGCCAAATCCCAAACTCGAAATCCCAAATCCGAGAGAGAGTGTCCGCCTCAGTTGAACTCTATACCCCGATGGGAGTCCCAGGCCCGGCTCTACTCTCATAGGCATAGGGCGTGCAGAGGGGCGGAGCCCCTCTGCGTTCTTTCTCTCCCCCAAGAATGGGGGATCAAGGGGGTTGA
>DAIQQD010000114.1:0-6868 GCA_036787015.1 Chloroflexota bacterium | reverse complement strand
CCTGGCGACCGGCGTAGTCAGATGCTGCTATCAGCTAAGCCCCTCCGGTTCTGATGCAGGCCATGTTGACGTATGGGTGTCCGTGACTGACAGGCAGGAACCGCAGCCTGAGCTGGTTGAATGTGTCGAAGTCGACGGTGGGATGCAGAGGCCGACGTCCATACCTTTCAGCCAGTTTACCAAGGAGAGACTGGCCGCTGCACTGGCGGTACAGTCCGCTGATATCATCAGCCGTGTCAGTAACCGGCAGGAGCCTCAGTAGGCTACCGCGAAGACATGTCGCCAGCTCTTCTCCACCCACCCCCACAGCTCCAGGTAGTCAGACGCGGTGCCCGTTCCCTGCAATCAACCCTATTATCAGCATCTACCTTTGCGGCCCCACCCCAGCCGGATGTCTTTCAAGGCGTACGCATGGAGTGGCAGAGACTCCGTTGATAGCACCGCCACGCGCGGTAGTACGGGGCGTGCAGAGGGCCGAAGGCCCTCCCGTGTCATTGCGAGGAGTCAGCCTCTGGCAGACGACGTGGCAATCCCGGGGCGGCGGGAGGCAAGCACAACACCATGACATTGCCGCGCCTTCTCCTGGCTCGGCTCGGAGAATGGCTCGCAATGACACATCGGACAACGGGGGTTGAACGAGAGGAAACGCCCCTAGGGCGACTCGAACGCCCGCACCTGGCTTCGGAGGCCAGTACTCTATCCAACTGAGTTATAGGGGCATGGCATATTCATAATACCCCGCCTGAGGCCGCAGAGGCAACAGTTCCCCCGCCAAGGTTGACATCCTCCGTGACTGGACTCTAAGATTCAGGCAACTGCCATGGCAGAAGAGAGTCGAATGGCAGGCAGCACGCACCGATTGTAAAGAGGACTGGTATGCCTCGCAGGACGAACCCGTTCCAGGAACTCAGTGCCGCCATCATGGCCGTTTTCTACGAGCCTCAGTACTTCGTGCAAGAATCCGTGCTGGAGCGGAATCCCCGCACAGGGGTAGTACGGGAAATCGATATACGGGTCATTAGTCGATCCAATCCGGAAGAACGTATGCTCATAGAATGCCGCGCGCATACAAGGCCGCAAGACGTTCAGTGGATCGATGCTCTCTCGGGAAAGGCCCGTAGTCTGGGGTTCTCCCGGGTTGTAGCAGTATCGGCATCAGGATTCAGCAAAGGAGCGCTATTGGAGGCCCGCGACCGTGGCATCGAAGCGCTCCACCTCAAAGAGGCAGTGGAGGCAGACTGGCGTAGATGGCTGATGGCCATCACAGAACTCGGTGTACACCTGGAAGGACCGGTATTGAAGTCCGTGGACTTCGGCGTCGACGCCAATTGGGGCGGCACGCTTCCCGACTCGATTGCACTTTCGGAGGTAGTTCTGGTCGACAACAGAGACAACACGAGAATTCCGCTACTCAAATGGATTGACGGTCTCTTGAACGACCCCCAACAGGCCGCCCAATTACAGGCCTTGGCCAGGAGTGGCAGAGTCAATGATCTGACGAAGAAGCATCCCTGCGCGTCCGGGATGGGATTCATCGTCCGGGGCCGTGAGGCTGAGTTTATCCCGTTGGTAGAACTGGTCGTCCACGTGGACTACATTGTCTCCGACGACAAGGTCCCCCTCAAGCACCTGGATCTTGCGGGCGAGCGACTCCTGGTCGGTGAATCACCTTTGCGCGGCATTCCCACGCGTGTAGTCATACACGAGAAGGAGAAGAAGCTGCGGATCTTGCTTGAGCAGCGGCCACCTGAACCCAAAGCCTAGGCAGATCCCGCTCAGTCGGCTGAGCCCGCCATCCCCAATGCAGCCGTCGGCGATTGACATCCTCCACGACTGCGACATAGGATTCAGGCGATCGCAACTCAAAGTAGCGCGAAGACACTTCGGATGGAACATTGAACGCCCCCGAGGAGGTAGCCATGCCGACTTCTGTCCTGGTAACATACGCCACGAAGTACGGGTCAACGCAGGAAGTGGGCGAAGCCGTCGCGGCGACGCTGCGCGAATCCGGGCTTACGGTGACCGTTCAGCCAGCGCGCGAAGTGCGTACTCTCGAAGGACACGACGCCGTCGTCTTGGGAGCGGCTCTCTACATGTACAAATGGCACAAGGACGCGCTCAGTTTCCTATCGCGACACCGCAAGGCCCTTGCAGAACGCCCGGTGGCGGTCTTCGCGCTCGGCCCGGTTCACGTTCCCCATGACGACAAGGAGTGGCAGAACTCGCGCGCCCAACTCGACAAGGAACTGGCCAAGTATTCGTGGCTCAAACCAGTCGCCGTCGAGATCCTGGGCGGCAAATTCGACCCCAAGGAGCTGTCTTTCCCCTGGAACAAGTTCGCCGGCAAGGAGCCGGCCAGCGACATACGGGATTGGGCGGCGATCCGCGCCTGGGCCGGTAGTATCTCGAAACTGCTCTCGCGGCAGGCTACGTAGGACTTGAGTCGTCAAGCTGCGCCGGGCCCACCATCCCCGACGTGGCCACCCCAGTTGACATCCTCCGCCACTGCACCTGGCATTCGTGCCACCATCGCAGCAAGACCGGGGGGAATCTTGAGCAGAGAGGCACCAAATGAACAGCAGAGCCGAAATGGCAGTCTCCAAGTTCTCGGAGGGCTACAACTGCGCGCAGTCAGTCTTCTACTCTCACAGTGACGATCTTCAATCCCCCACGATGCATCATAATGAAGGCCCGACCTGTTGGGACGCGACATGCCCCTTCTCTCCCCTGGAATCCCGTTCGTCTATAGGATAGAATGAACCATGCAATTCGAATGGGACACGCAGAAGGCCAGGCAGAACCTGAAGAAACACGGAGTTGCCTTCGACGAAGCGGTCACGGTATTCTATGATTCTCTGTCGGCCACATTCGATGATCCCGACCACTCAGGCAATGAACAACGCTATATTACCATCGGCTCATCATCACAAGGAAGAATACTGGTCGTAGCACATGCCGAGACAGGAGAATCCATACGAATTATCAGCGCAAGACCGGCGACTGCGCACGAGAGGAAAAGGCATGAAGGATAGCAAGAGGGTTTCAGACCAACTGCGCCCCGAATACAACTTCGACTACTCCAAGGCTGTTCGAGGTAAGTACCACCGGAGACTGCTTCATGAGGGTGCCAACGTCGTCGTGCTTGATCCAGACATAGCCGATGCCTTCCGCGATTCAGCCTCCGTAAACGAAGCCTTGAGGTCACTGCTGGAACTCACTGATTCTACCAAGCGTCTGACCAGCCGCTCAGCAGGACGGAACAGGCAACAGCGCGCGCATTGACCTTCGCAGCCAAGCTGGGATCAGCCCACCGCTCGCAGTAGCGCAAGCCGCGGTTGACATCTTCGGCCACCGCACCTACCATCCGTGCTACCATTGCAGCAAGGCAAAGGGAACGTTGCGCAGAGAGGGACCAAATGAAGAACCGAACCGAAATCGCAGTCGCCAAGTTCTCGGAGGGCTACGACTGCGCGCAGTCAGTCTTCTATTCCTACTGTGACGCCCTTGGCTTTGACAAGAACACTGCTCTGAAGATGGCCTGTGGATTCGGGGCCGGCATGGGGCGCAAAGGAGAGGTCTGCGGCGCGGTGACTGGCGGCATCATCGTCATTGGAGCCAAGTACGGCAGAGGCGAGAGGGACGACCGGACGGCCACGGAGCTCACCTACAAGAAGACGCGGGAATTCATGGACCGGTTCGAGAAGAAGCACGGCACGTTCGTCTGCCGCAAGCTGCTCAAAGGCTGTGAACTGACCACGGAGGAAGGCCGCAAACACTTCAAGGAGAACAACCTGTCGAACACCACATGCAAGCCATGCGTCCAGAGCGTGGTGGAGATCCTGGACAGCATCATGGAGCTTGACTGACGGAGGGGAGCATGGAATTCGTGCAGTTGCAGAAGCGTGACGGGATCGCCACTCTGACCCTTGCCAGGGGAAAGGTGAATGCCATCAACGGCGCGGTAGTTGATGAGATGAGAGCCTCGCTCAAATCTCTGGAACATGATCCCGAGGTCAAATCCATAATCCTGACGGGGGCCGGGAAGTTCTTCTCGTTCGGCTTCGATGTCCCCGAGTTCCTCTCCTTCGAGAAACCGCAGTTTGCCCAGTTTCTCACCGCCTTCACCGACCTCCACACCTGCCTCTTCCTCTATCTCAAGCCGGTGGTGGCCGCCCTGAACGGCCATACCATAGCCGGCGGCTGCATGCTGGCCCTGGCTTGTGACTACCGGGTAATGGCGACGGGAAAGGGCAAGATATCGCTCAACGAGCTCGACTTCGGTGCGTCCGTGTTCGCCGGCATCACTGAAATGCTGCGCTTTGCGGTCGGCAGCGCCAATGCCACTAAGGTTCTCTACTCGGGATCCATGTATTCCGCCGAGGAAGCCAAAAGCATCGGGCTGATAGATGAAGTGGCGACCGAACCTGACCTGATGGATGCCGCAGCGAAGATGGCGTCCACTCTGGGCTCCAAATACCCGCCGGCCTTTGCCGGTATCAAGTCGTTGCTGCGGAAGACCATTGCCGAAGACATAATGCGCCGGCAGGCTGACTCCATCAGGGAATTCGTGGATATCTGGTACTCCGAGCACACCTGGGCCAACCTGAAGAACATCAAGATTGTCTAGCATAGGATGGTAGGCCCGGCCCACCACCCCCATTCATACACCGTTGACACCCTCCGCCATTCAACCATAAGATTTGGGCAATTGTTGCAGCGATACAGAAGGGACTGGTCGCCGAAGCTATGATTACCATTCGCGATGCCAACGAAGAGGACCTTCCAGCGATCATTGATATCTACAACCAGTCGATCCCCTCAGGCCGGGCGACAGCCGACACGCTCCCCATTTCCGTCGCCGACCGGGTGGAGTGGTTCGGCAAGTTCGATCCCGCCAGGCGGCCCATCTGGGTGGCAGAGGATGCGGGCCGTATTGTGGGGTGCGTCTACCTCTCCTGGTTCTACCATGCCCGTCCCGCCTACGACAAGACCGCGGAGATCAGCACCTACATCGCCACGGAATACCAGCGAAGGGGACTGGGGACGCTTCTCAAGAAGAAGATGGTCGAGGCCTGTCCGCGGCTTGGGATCGAGAACGTCATCAGCATGTACTTCGACCACAACGAGGCCACCGAGAGGGTGAACAAGCGCCTCGGGTTTCAGGTGGTGGGCCACCTGCCCGAGATTGCAGATGTGTTTGGAGAGAAGCGGGGATTGAAGATCGCGCTGCTTCGAATACGAGGAGGCGCACAAGGGGCTGCAGCGAACGGCCACACGCCCGCCGCTGACGCCTGACGCTAGGTTACCCCCACGTTTGACATCCCTTGCCACTGCAACATAAGATTCAGGCGACTGTTGCCTCAACATGAGAGGGGATGTCAGTCGTTCAGGGCGTTTCGACCTCTGACGAAAGGAGAACCATGAGGACTGACAGCCCACACGCCCAGAATATCGACGAATACATCGCCGGCTTCCCTCCTGATGTCCAGGACATCCTGCAGAAGGTCAGGGCCACGATCAGGAGTGCAGCGCCAGATGCGGAGGAGGCGATCAGATACCAAATGCCCACCTTCAGATTGGAAGGCAACCTGGTGCATTTTGCCGCCTTCAAGAACCATATCGGCCTCTATCCGACGCCTTCAGGAACCCAGAGGTTCCGGGCAGAGTTGTCCCCATATGAGACAGGAAAGGGTTCCATAAGATTCCCGCTGGACAAACCCATCCCTTATGACCTCATTGCCAAGATCGTCAAGTTCAGGGTCAAAGAGAACCTGGAGAAGGCCAAAGCCACGAGAAAGAAGAAATGGCGAGCTGGGTTCAAGACCGGGTATCCACGCATTGAGCCACATTGACATCCTTCGCCACCGCACCATAACATTCAGCCAACTCTTGCGCCAAGCCAACAGGGAGTGTTGGGCACATCGACGACAGCAGCCAGGCTTCAAGAATCTGCCATTACTGGTGTTTGAGTCATTCACCGAGACTGAGGGGGGATTCTCATGAGCGTTAAGACCGAACGCCACAATCACATCTTGGTTGTCAAGATGGCCAGGCCAGAAAAGAGAAATGCTCTGAACGCCGACATGACAGCGGGCATTGATGCCGCCATGAATGAGCTTGAGGACGACCCGGAGCTGTGGTGTGGCATACTGACTGGGACGGAATCAGTGTTCTCAGCCGGTGCCGACCTCACGGAGGGTCCGGGCGAGCCAACGGAACGTGGCGGCATAGTGGGCCTCATCAACCGGAAGCGATCCAAGCCGTTGATAGCTGCGGTCGAGGGCGTGGCATTGGGCGGCGGGGTGGAGCTGATCCTGTGTTGCGACCTGGTGGTGGCGTCGTCTAAGGCGGTGTTTGGTTTGCCGGAGGTGAAGCGCGGCTTAATGCCGGACTTTGGCGGGGCCTTCCGCATTGGCCGATTCCTGCCCATAAACGTGGCGCGTGAATTGCTGCTGACCGGCAATAACTTGACCGCTGAGCGCGCCGAGCGTCTGGGATTCGTCAACGTTATAGTCGAGCCGGGGAAGGCTCTGTCCGGTGCGTTGGTGCTTGCGGAGAAGATCTGTGAGAATGCTCCTTTGGCCGTTCGCGAAGCGCTGGCCGTGTTCAATACTGAGGTCACCGGTGATGAGTCAACGAGTTGGAAGCGCAGTGATGATGCCCATGCCAGGCTCCTCCAAACAGAGGATCTGATAGAAGGCCTCGGTGCGTTCTTCGAGAAACGACCTCCGAAGTGGAGGGGGAGATAGTTGGTTAGGGTGGGGTCGGCCCACCATTCCGAATGACGCTGTCCACCGTTGACATCCTTTGCCGTCGCACCATAAGATTCAGGCGACTGCGGCAGTAGAACAGGCCGGCATAGATCCTT
>DAIQQD010000113.1:2285-6870 GCA_036787015.1 Chloroflexota bacterium | reverse complement strand
CAGGTGTACCTGGTATCGCACCAGACGCACGCCAGGTTGCAGAGAGCCAGCCTGATGAAGACCGCCGGTCTTCCGGCATATACTCCCTCTCCCTGGATCGAGTGGAATATCTCTGGCCGGCCATCCGGCTGCCTGCCTACCCTAAGCAATCTTCCCCTCCCGCCGGAGGCGTTCCAGCAGCGGGTCCCTGACGCCCGCCCCGGCGAACCCTCTGGCCCGCAGGAGACAACTGTCGCAGGACGCGCAGGGCACATCACCGCCTTCGTAGCAGCTCCACGTATGCTCGAATGGTGCACCAAGCTCAACTCCGAGCTTCACTATCTCAGCCTTGGTCATGCGAAGCACTGGCGTTTCTATGCCTATGGATACGCCATACTGCTTCCCCAGCTTGCTGCCCTGGAAGAGAGTCTGCTTCATCGCCTCGAAGTACTCCGGCCGGCAGTCCGGGTAGCCGCTGTAGTCCACAGCGTTAGCTGCGATGAAGACGGAAGCTGAGATCTCCTTGGGGTCAACCTGCTCGTCTTCGATGAAGCTCAATACCCTGCTCTCAAGAAGAGCAGCGCTGAGCGTCAGGAAGACCGTGTTGCGCAACGGGACGTATGTTGCTGGGATATCCTGCGTCAGGTCTTCCATCGTCCTGTCTTTGGGAACGTCCAGACCGCCGGTGGTCAGCGCAGAGTACCAGGACAGCTTCTTCATTGCGGGCAGGTCAACAACCTCGTGCTGTATCTCGAGTATCCCCGCGACTCTCTTGGCAGCCTCCAACTCCCGGCTGTGTCTCTGCCCGTAGTTGAAAGTCAGAGCCATCAGTTCATGGCCTGCGGCCTTCGCCCCGGCAGCCACGGTCGTGGAATCCAGACCGCCGGAAAGCAAGACCACACCCATCCTTCTCATTCTGTCCACCCTAGGCTCACGGCACCATTCATGGCAGTCATTGCCTTGCTCCTTCATCCGGAGTTGTGTCACTCATTATCCACACTCCAGACCCCAACAGGCAACTGGTCTGCTTGACTCGCGCATCGACCCACATCGAATCGAACTGTGCACTGGATATCCTGATGTCCCTGTTGAGACGAATAACCGCATAGAGCATCTTCTCCTGGTCTGCTTGGCATCGATGCACCCTTGCCAAGCACAGACCGCCACTTGCAAACGGTTTTGTTTTGCGGTATATTGCCAGCCGAGACACAAGTGTCGATATGGCCGGAATCGTATGGTGATCTTAGGTCGGTTTAGAGGGCCAGGATTGCCAGCTTCAGCCAGACACGAGCGAACCTGTCAGAGGAGAGGAGACTAACTAGATGGCCTACGAAGACAAGCAGATTCAATGCGCGGATTGTGGAAGCACCTTCGCCTTCACTGCTTCCGAGCAGGAGTTCTACGCTTCGAAGGGGTACACTAACGACCCGAAGCGCTGTCCCACCTGCCGTCAGTCCAGGAAGGCAGAGCGCTATGGATCTGATCCCGGCAGGCCAAAGCGCCAGATGTTCTCTGCGGTCTGTGCCCAGTGCGGCAAGGAAGCCCAGGTGCCTTTCGAGCCCAGATCAGACAGGCCTGTGTACTGCAGCGAATGCTACAACAAGGTCCGCCCGGCTGATCGGCCGGCGTCTGCCTAGCGCAGTGAGCCCGTAGCATCTGCCTTGCTCCAGCCGATCTGCTTGGGGCAACTGGACAAGGCAGAAGAGCCAGCAGCATCGGACCAGCAGACCTCACGGGGGGAAGTCTGAGGGCCAGTTCATTGTCTGGCCAGAGGATTGAAGGCTGCCTTGTTACCGACCTCCCGCCTGTCCGTCTGGCTGCGCAGATTTCTGGCCCGTCTCCGGGCCTTGGGGTATGCCTGATTCCTGAAGGGGATCTCCGCCGGTTTGCGGCGGGACGTGTTCTATCCCTTGACCACGCCCAGAGGATATGCCTTGAGAACCTTCCGGCACAGCCCTGCCTGGTGGCAGACTTCCACAACCTGGGCCACATCTTTGTAGGCTTCCGAGGCTTCTTCCGCCAGTCCACCCCTGCTGGCCGCTTTGGCGATTATGCCCCTGGCTGCCAGGTCTCTGGCCACATCCGCATCCCTGACGCCGCGCTTCGCGGCGTGGCGGCTCATCCTCCTCCCCGCGCCGTGGCAGACTGAGCCGAAGGATTCCTTGATCGCCCGGTCAGTGCCCACAGCCACGAACGAATAACGCCCCATGTCCCCGGGGATCAGCACTGGCTGACCCACCTCCTTGTACCTGGCCGGGGTGTTGGGGTGCCCGGCTGGGAAGGCTCGCGTGGCCCCTTTGCGGTGGACGCAGAGACTCAGCTTCTTGCCGTTGACCTCATAGCTCTCGATCTTGGCAATGTTGTGTGCCACGTCATAGACCATCTCCAACCCGATCTCCCGCAGGCTGTGTCCGAAGATCCGTACGAAGCACTCTCTTGACCAGTGCGTGATGCATTGCCGGTTGGCCCAGGCGTAGTTGGCGGCGCAGGCCATGGCTGCCAGGTAGTCATGCCCCTCGGCTGACTTCACCGGAGCACAGGCCAGCTCCCGGTCAGGCACTTCAATGCCGTAGCGCTGCATGGCTTCCCGCAGTGTCCTGATATAGTCATCGCAGACTTGGTGGCCGAGGCCCCGGCTTCCCGTATGGATGAGCAGCAGAACCTGACCCACGTCGTCGATACCCATGGCGCGGGCCGCAGCTTGCTCGTATATCTCGCCCACCACCTGTACTTCCAGGAAGTGATTGCCGGAACCCAGTGTGCCCGATTGTGGCGAACCGCGCTCCTTGGCCTTGACGCTCACTTCGTCCGGGTCGGCTCCCTTCAGACAGCCGCGCTCCTCCGTGACCTCCAGATCAGCCTCCGTGCCGAACCCCCGCTTCACCGCCCAGCGGGCCCCATCGGTGAGGATGTCGTCCATCTCCTTCTTGCCCACCTTGATCTTGCCGGTCGAACCAAGTCCGGAGGGGACACTGATGAATAGCTGGGAGAGCAGTTCCTCCATCCTGGGCCTGACTTCATCCTCCCGCAGGTTCGTGCGCAGGAGCCTCACCCCGCAGTTAATGTCGTAGCCCACCCCGCCCGGAGAAACGACCCCATCCTCCACACGGGTGGCCGCCACCCCGCCGATGGGGAAACCGTAGCCCCAATGGATATCGGGCATGGCCAAGGAATGGCCCACGATCCCCGGCAAGAAGGCTACGTTGACCACCTGCTCCGCCGCCTGCTCTTCACGGATGCTCTCCAGCATGTCCTCGCTGGCATAGATGAGCCCCGGAACCCTCATGCCCGGCTTGTACTCCCGGGGGATTTCCCAGCGGTAGTCGTCGATCTTCTTCAGCGGTCCTTCCCATCGGGCCATGTCCCCACTCCCTCTACACGTCGAAGATCACGCGGATGCTGCAGCGGTCACCGCGTTCCGCCACCTTGAGCGTGTGATAAGTCGCTGCCTTGACCCCACCTCTCAGTTTATGGCGTGAAGGATCCGCCTTCTCACCATAAGCATCGGCCTTCAGCCTGGTGTCCGTGAGTTCCAGGATTTCGAACCTCTTGAAAATGATCCGCTCCACGTCGAACAGGTAGAGCAGCTCATTCAGCCACGACACCACGAGACTCTCCTTGTCACCGGCCTCCGCCTCCACGTACCGACTGGTCTCTTCACGGACTTGTCTCAGATCAGCCATGAGAGAGAACATGCCGTAAGCGGCGTTGGCAAAGGCCTCCGGCATGTCAGTGCCGTAGGCGATGATGCCGGTGTCGGCGGTATGCTCCACAACATCGAACCTCTTCATGGCCTCACCACTTCTTGATCAATCTGCCTTCCTTGTCCTTCATGTTCCCTGTAACCGCGACGATGAAGTCGATGATGGTCCAGATGCCCAGGCCGCCAAGGGTCAAGAGCATCAGGATGCCGGTTCCGACCTTGCCCAGATAGAATCGGTGGATGCCGAGAAATCCCAAGTACCACGCCAACAGAGATGTGGCCAGCCTCGATTTGGGCGAGATGTTCCTATTCTCCACCAGCCTGGCACCGCAACCGACACAGAACGCCGGACTCCCCGTCAATTCCTTCCCACAACGTGAACAGAACACGCTACCTCCTTCCGGCTAAGAGAACACGCCGATTGACACCACCCCCAGGATCCTGCTGAGACGGATCCCGGGCGCCATCTTGGGCCGGGCTCGGGCAACGGCTTCGGGCCACGGGGCGGCAGCGCCGCCGCTACCTGCGGCGGCACACGTAGATGTCGGCCTCCCATAGCTTCCCCGCCGCATCGGAGTAGTGGTGTACGAAGTAGAGGTTCCCCTGGCTGTCCAGCGTAGGTTCCCCGGCCAGCGATGATACTACAACCTCGGGCATCTGCCACTGGCCGTCTATCTTCACGGACCTGTAGACGGCATAGTTTCTGTAGAACCACAGCTCATCACCGTCTTCAGAAAGGTACGGCCATCCCTCGTCGTCGGCCGTGTTGATCCCGGCAACATTCTCCGGCGTCTGCCACTCACCGTTCACTTTGCTGGTGACCCAGATGTCCATCTTTCCCTTGCCTCCCGCTCTCTCGGAGTGGAAGTATATCTGATTGCCGTTGGCGCTCACGTGCAGTTC
>DAIQQD010000113.1:0-2185 GCA_036787015.1 Chloroflexota bacterium | reverse complement strand
GAAGGATGCGCTCAGGACCGGATCGTGAGTATCCGTCTGTGTAGTCCACTTAACCGCATCGGCGGCTATGGCCTCATCCCGCGTCAGATTGGCCACAACCACCGTCCTTGATGCTTGGGCGGACTCGTCCTTCTCATCCAGCACCACAGCATAGAGAGTATGCTCCCCATTCTCCACATCTGTCGTGTACCAGGCCTGCGTGTACAGCGAACCAGACGGCGTGTCGACGGCGCCGATCAGGTGCTCATCATCCACCGAGTCATAGTAGAACTCCACCGCCGCAATTCCCTCATCAGCACTTGCATCCGCCTTGAGTCTCACTATCCCGTATATGTCACTCCCTTCAGTGGGTCCGTACCACCACACTTCGAGATCGGCGCCGGTCTCGGCTCCTCCACATCCTACCAAGGTAGGCAACAACATGGCTATCACCATCAGACACAATGCGACCTGAGCGGTGCTTCTTCGAACGGACATTGTCTCCCTCCTGTTTCTTCTGATAGCCCGTGGCCAGTCTATCCGATCCATGCCGCGAGTTCATCCCAAGCAGACGAGACAGTGAGTTGCTCCAAGTCTCCACCCTCGTCGTCCATCTTGAAGATGTCCAGCGATACCTGGCGGGGTCCTCTGACCCGTATCTGATGGTGAGTATGATGGATTCGCCATCCGCTGAAAAGGATGGCAGGTACTCAGCCCCATCTCCATGTCCTCCAGCCTCGCTGAGGTCGACGACTTCGCTCCCGTCCACCTGAATCCTGAGAGTGTGCCATACCCCGGCAGTGCCGTTCTCACCCTCTCCGGTGAACTTCACCGGCTGGTCAACCAGTATAGCACTGCCGTCCGGGCTCCAGGATGGATCATAGACCCCGGCGGGAAAGCGCTCGGTGGCGACGGCATCCGCCGGATCATACACGGTCTTTACATCGTCACCGTCAGCGCTCATGGTCTTCAGTACGAAGCGATTGGGTGAACTGGTGTTGCATACGAAGGCAATCCGGGTGCCATCCCACGACCATGCAGGATCGAACTCGATGGCCGCCGGTGAGTTGGTGAGGTTTGTCACCTCTGATCCATCCCGCCTGATCTTGTAGATGTCGGCCTGGGTTTCCCCGGAGCGGATCATCCAGAAGACGATCCATTCCCCGTCCGGGGAGAAGCTGCGTCCTTCGGCGTGGTTCTCTGCATCGGTGAGAGGCGTTTCTTCACCGGTCTGCAGATCAAGCAGCCACAAACGCTTCTTGTTCTCTGTGCCCCGCGTAGCTGCCACATACCGGTTGGATCCATCGATGCCCACAACGAATTCGTTCTCGTTGGTGAAGGTTATCCGGGTGACATCTCCCCCTTGCGCGTCCATGGCGTAGATCTCCTTGCGACTGGTGCCGGTGTCTCTGTTTGAAGTGAAGAGGAGTTCGGCGGTTGCGGGCAGTGGCTGTATCGCTTGCTGCTGCTGGGATTCTCTGTCGCACCCAGCCACGACGGGCCACACCACAGCCGTCAGCAGCAGGCATAGCAGGAATGTCAACGCGCCCTTGGTGCTTGTCACGGGCTGGATTCTCTTCTCCCCACGAATTGGCTAGAAAGGCGACTACCTGCCGGCCAGTCAAAGGTTGAACAGCAGAAGTGGCTGCCTCACGCCTATGCCAGAGTCTGCAGATATGCCCGTCAAGTTATGTGGCGCGAACCCCCGGCATGGCTGCAACTTGGGCCCTGTCCCCCATCTCGCACCGTCGGGGCTTGCCAACGGGTGGGCAATCGGGTAAGGTCGTGATAAACTAGCCGCTTCGTTAAGGATTTTGTGATAGCCAGCGAGGTCTTTGAGATGCATAGGCAAGACGGCAGCTTTATGCTGAGTACGAACTAGCTGTGGAGGTGAGTTCATGATCTGGCTGAGAAGGGTCCTGGCTATTCCGCTCATCATCCTGTTTGTCCTTACCTTCGTTCTTGGGCTCGTGCTCTGTCACCTGAGCGGCACCGTGGGCAGTGCCGGATTCTACAATGGGCAGATGCACAAGGCCGATGTCTACGACTGGGTACACGAGAGCCTCCTGCCAGCTGTGCTGGACGAGGCCGGAGTCGAAAGCCCTACGGACTTCCCTATCGATACTCCGGAGATGAAGGAGGATATCCTTGCTCTGGCTGAGACTACCTTCCCTCCAGAATGGCTGGAGGAGACGTTCGAAGGGGC
>DAIQQD010000308.1:0-1920 GCA_036787015.1 Chloroflexota bacterium | reverse complement strand
ACAATCTAGATGGCCGACAAGCAGTGAGAACAGAAGGTTCGGCCGACACAGCAGCCCCTCAGGAGATGACATGGTAGATGTGAGAGAAGTAGCCGACAAGGTCTACCGCTTTGAGACGCCGATCCCCGGCATGTTCTACACCCCCGTCGTGTACCTCATCGATGCGCCCGGCGGCGTTCTGATTGAGCCGGGGCCTGCCGCAGCCATGCCTCCGATCCAGGAGGCAATGGCGCGATTAGCGATGAAGGACCTCTCGTACATCATTCCGACGCACATTCACGTGGACCACGGGGGCGGGGCGGGAGCACTGGCCAAGCTCTTCCCGAACGCCAAGGTGGTGGCTCATCCCCGGGGAGCCAGGCACCTGGCTTCGCCGCAGCGCCTCATCGAGAGCACGAAGTTGGTGTGGGGCCAGGATTTCGAGCAGACCCTCGGGCCGATCATTCCCCTGCCGGAATCCCAAGTCAAGGCGGCGATGGATGGGGAGACGATCTCCGTAGGTGACCGAGATATTCAGATCATCCATGCGCTGGGGCACTCGCCCCACCACATCGTCATCCTCGACCGCAGACTTAATGGGCTCTTCTGCGGTGAGGCCATAGGGCTTCCCGGACACCAGTTGCCGCCCGTAGCGCCCTACAGCTTTGAACAAGACATATACATGGCCACTATCGAGAGCCTGCGGAGGCTCCGTTTCGATGCGCTCTTCTACTCGCACGGAAACGTGGAGAGAGACGCCGACCGGCTCATGTCCACGGCACTGGAGAACGCTCGTCTCTATAGCAGCATCATTCTGGAGGCGGCGAGAAGTGGAAATGCCCCTGACGACATCATGCTGCTGGTTGGCAAAGACTTCCATCGCCGCTTCGGCCAGCGGCTGGCAAAAGGCGATCTTGAGATCCTTGTGGCCGGATACATGATCTACTTCAAGAGCAAGGGCATGCTAGCATGAAATGCCCCGAGTAGAACCTCAGGCTGTCCCCGATCGCATGCCTCATGGGATCTGATGATGTGCTACGGAACTTCTCGGTGGTGAACTTCGTCAATACGACTAGGAGGCGTGATGCAAAGACGTGCGGCAACTCGGTCAATCCTCCTAGTCGCCATTACCATCTTGATGCTCTTCGCTGTTTCCGGGTGCGGCGGCAATGGCTCCGACGTCATTAGCGAAGATCTTCCAGAGGCCGCCGTCGAAGCAAAGTGGGAGAGGTATCTGACTCTCCCTGCCAATGTGGGAGTCAGGACAATCAAGCAGACCCTGGATGGGGGATACTTCATCGTCGGCAGCACCAACTGCGGGTACGTCGCGAGTGCCGCGCCTCACCCTATCATATCTACCTGCGAAATCGTGCTGATCAAGGCAGATGCCGAGGGCAATATAGAGTGGGAGCAGAACAAGTCTCGCGAATGGTGGTGGCTGGACTCTGCTTTTCAGACTTCAGATGGTGGCTACATGTTCAGCTTCAACGACAAGGTGATCAAGACGAATTCGGCAGGCAATGAAGAGTGGCAGAAGGCACTGCCCAGAGCCTCTGACACTGGCTCCATTGTCCAGCAAACGTCGGATGGCGGCTATGTCGTTCTTGGGACCACGGTGTTCTGGGGAAGCCACAGCGGTGCCGATGCCTGGCTGGCCAAGATGGATTCATCAGGGGGCTTGGAGTGGGAGAAAACCCTCGGCAACGGGTATGGAGTAACAGTAGAGCAGACCTTTGACAACGGGTTCATCGTTCTCTGCAGAAGAGCTTCCCCCAGCGGCGGCTGGCTCCTGAAGACCGACTGGACCGGGCAACAGGAACGGGATGGGATCGTCGGCCATGGATCCGTTGAAGGAGTCGTTGAGACAATTGACGCAGGCTTCATCGTCCTGTCGCATGATGACAACGGGACGTGGTTGACCAAGCTTGGAAACGCCGGCCA
>DAIQQD010000307.1:0-1938 GCA_036787015.1 Chloroflexota bacterium | reverse complement strand
AGTCCAAAGAGATCGGCACGATGAACTCCCCCGCCCCCACCGCCGCCACCCGCCGTGCGTTGATCTCGCGCTCCGAAACGGTGGGGATGATAAGTTGCGGGGTGCCACTGTAGAGCCCAGTCTGACAAGAGCCGTACCCTCCGTGGTGTATCATCAGATGGCACCTCTTGGCCATCGCCAGGGCAGGCACAAATGGCTCATGGATGAAATTGGCGGGCAATGGCAAAACACCGTCGGGCAATGGCTGATGTCCCGTGCTCAGAACGACCTGCACGTCCTCCTTCGATAACGCTGCTATGCAGGCGCGCGTAACCACGGCCGAATCGTATGCCGTCCCCTGCGCCATATAGCGCGGGTTTCCGGGATATAACCGGATGACGGGCTTGTCTTCACTAAGAGAGTTGAACCAGTCCGGCATCTTGCCATCCGCTTTCTGCCAGACGAGCGGGCCGACGTAGGTCACTCTGGCTGTCTGAGGCAGCGGGTCCAGCTCCGGCGTGCCTAGAACCAGCGTCAGATCGCCCATCAGCAACTCGCCGGTCCTACGTATCGGCGGGAGGTTGTAGCTGGCGAGTATCTGGTTGTAGACCGGCACAGCGGTCGGCAGATGCGGCGGCGGCTGTCTCCACCAGATGAATCCGGCGCTTTCCGGGTGCAGATCCGACTGGATAACGGTTATCAGCGGCTTCCTGGCGGCTCTCGCGGCGATGCAGGCATGAGGGTTCCAGAAATCGACGATGACGTCCGCGTTCCAGTCAGCCATTGCCGTCATCAAGGCTTCGACATCCGAGCGAACGTAGTTGGCGCTGAGCGATCCGGTCAGCGTCATGAACTGATCGAGGTTCCATGTCTCGGCGGTGAGCCGCCGGGCCCTGACACTCCAGGGTAAGACACGAACGAGCTGGCGGAGGAACTTGAATGATCCGCCGAAGTCTTGCCTGACTTCTTTCGATCTCGCAGTGCGGTAGAGGCCGGGGAGAGTCTCTCTGCCTTCGATGTAGTACATCGGATGCCTGGGCCACAGGTTCTCAAACCCGGCCTCGGCAATCACTTTCCTTCGCGCAGGTTTCGTACTGCAGAAGGCGATCTTGTGGCCGCGCTCTCTCAGCTCGACCGCTAGCGGCATGGCTCGTGCCAGCAGTCCCAGGTCGTCGGATTCTAGGGTGGTGAACAAGTATTTCATAGCACCCTCCTTTGCCGTTGAACTCCACTCACACCGGGAGATATTTCAGCAGCGTGAGAAAATCAGTAAAGCAATCGAGCAACGTTGCCGGGAAACGATGAGGCATGTCTGTCATCACAGCCTCCTTCCGTCCGCGCACCGATTGATCCCGGCCGACCGCCGATCAACCCCACTCTTGGGGAAGGATGGGTTTAGAGACCCCCTACATCAGTCTGGCTTCTGGACGACCGAGAACCTAGAAGTCGCCGGGGTGCTCTGGGGCGGTCTTCCACTTGGTGGAGAACATGAGTTTCACGTTGGACCATCTCAGCAGTGCCTTGATGATGCTCCACAGGTCAGGGAGGCTCATAGCGACTCTGAGCTTCCACTTGACCGGTTCCAGTGTCTCCAGGTGAAGGACGAGCCAATCTCCCTGGCGCGCGATGCTCGAAGCTTTGACTGTCAACTCTGTCTTTCCTAGTCCCGTTGATCTGAAGAACATCTTCACTTACCTCCTTCCGCAACACCCCAAAGGGATTCTCCCGAGCGCTTCCCAACCACCAATCCCTGGCAGGGACAAGTCCCTGCCGCCTTCCTGAGTACACGTGCCCGGGGCAGCGGCGGTCCTCATCTCCTGATGATCTCCGCGTAGCCCCGCTTCTCCGCCTTCTTGGAGACCATCTCCTCTATCTTCTCCGGCATGAGCCCAATGTCCCTGGCTATCTCTTCGCCGTAGCTCCTGTCGGAGGCGCCCGCCTTGACCTTGTACGTGTACT
>DAIQQD010000306.1:0-1950 GCA_036787015.1 Chloroflexota bacterium | reverse complement strand
GCTGCCTTCTTGGTCACTCTCCCGGTTCCCTTGATGGCTCCGTAGATCCCTCCGACGGTCAGGTATCCCACAAAGGCCACTGGCAGGAGGATTATCGGAGTCATCGCTACTGCTGCTATCACTGTCGTTGTCATTTCTTTTCCTCCTTCCCAGGCCCGTAGGCCTTTTTCTTTTGCACTACTAGCTTACTGCCGATACAGCCAAATCGACTTCCGCCGCGATACCTGTTCCAGGACGTCGAAGATCCGTGGATAGGAATCCGGTGATAGAGCACATACGCGCGCAGGAAAGAAGGGATGGCTAAGTGAAGACAACTACCTCCGGTTGCCGAAAATGCCTATGCGCCTCGCGAATCGGCATTGGAGGCGAAGCCAGCCAGAACCGTGGTACGTTCTACGGCGTGATGGTGAGGATCTGGCGCACCTGGTCTGGGTACTTCGCGATGAAGCGGAGTTCGTCGTCGGTGAGGTTGAGCTGGTTGTGGGCCGTGGCGTAGCGCACCAGTTCCAGTATTTGTGAGGCTTCCTTCTTGCTGCCGAAGGTGATGCCCAGTCTCTCGTAGACGTGCTCGAAGCCGGCCAGGCCGCCGAACTCGCCGGTGGTGATCACCCGGCCGCGGGGCGGTGGGGCCTCCAGGTCGAGGCCCAGCAGTTCGAAGTCATACAGCTCATAGTTGCGGCGATCCTTCAAGGCGCCGTCGGCATGTATGCCCGCCTCATGGGCGAAGGCATTCCCTCCCACACCGGGCTGGTTGATGGGGATGGGCACGCCGAAGGCGTAGGAAACATAGTTGGCCAGCTTGGCCGAGACCCGCAGGTTCAGAGGATCGCCGATCCTGTAATCATCCATCTCCCGGGCGAACTTCAAGGCCAGGATGCAGCTTAGGAGATCGGCTTGACCGGCCCGCTCACCGAGGCCGTTCACTGACGTATTGATGTACGCGTCGACACCGGCGTCGATGGCACCTCTGGCGCCGGCAACGGAATTGGCCACCGCCATGCCCAGGTCGTTGTGGCAGTGCAACTCCAGCGGGATTTCCACCTGCTCGGCAACGACCTTGGTGCGGCGATAGATGGTGACCGGCGTCTCGTAGCCCAGCGTGTCGCAGTACCTGAGGCGGTCGGCACCCGCGTCCTTGGCCGCCTGGGCGAAGGCCACCAGGTAGCCCAGATCAGTTCGGGAGGCGTCTTCCGCATTCACTCCTATCGTGCTCACTCCCTGTTCCTTGGCATAGGTCACAGCAGCAGTCATTCCCTTGATCACTGCCTCACGGTCCAGCTTGCCGCCGAATTTGTTGGTGATCATTTGGTCGGAGGTGGACATTGAGACATTCATGTCCTTGACGCCGGTGGCCACGGCCTCTGCGACGTCGGAGACGATAGCGCGGCACCAGCCCTCCAGGATGAGGTTGCCGAAGGCTCCCGCTTCCTTGAGTCGCAGGTTGGCTTTGGCGTAGTTCTGCTCATTCTTGACAAAAGGGAAGGCGAACTCCGACTGATGGATGCCCATCTGGCCCAGATAGAAGTTCACCATGGTCTTCTGGAGCTTGGAGAGGTTGATGCGGGAGGCCTGAACGGTATCCCGGTTGGTGACGTCGATGAAATAGATATTGGGCATGTGAGGCTCCAGAAAACTCCGAACAGACTACACGAGTATCATACTCAGCGGAGTTGAGCCTTGGCAAGCGGCTGAGATTGCCGCGCCTTCTCCTCACTCGGCTTGGAATGGCTCGCAATGACACTGGAATAATGAAGAGGGACTCGTCCCTGCCGGGGGTTTTGGGGTGTCCCCCAGTTCCCTTTTCTATCCCCCCAAGAATGGGGGATTGAAAGAACTATCCTTCAGCGGCGCCCGGAGGGCCAGCCTGGTATACTCCACATCAAGCGCAAAAAGCGGTGTGATATAGTATGATAGTCACGGCGATTCTGCGGTAGGTGAAATCAGATGGCA
>DAIQQD010000112.1:0-7024 GCA_036787015.1 Chloroflexota bacterium | reverse complement strand
CGCGGTCCTTGACGCGAACACCTGACCATGGCGCTGCTCCAGAGTCCTCCGGCTACTTTGCGGAGACTCTCTCGTCGATGAGAAAGGTGCGTGTCTTGTCCCTGGCCATGAACCTCTCTTCGTCAGCAAGGAATATTTTGCCCACTTCCGTCTTGTAGTCGCCCAGGATTTCCTGAACCTTCAGGGCCCCCTCTATGTCATCAAACCAGAACTCGGTGATGCAATCGAAGTCCGGCTCACTTGTGCCGGGCATGGCGATGGGGTAGTTCCTCACGTACTTCCTGAACGTCGGGAAGTGTTTCAAGGCCAGCGGCGCATGATGCTCTTCGTAGTGCTTGACGAAATCGTCGTGTGATGTGCCGGGTTTCCTCTGGATGAGGGCGATTGTCTTGATCATTCAGTTCTGCCTCCTTCGCGAATTGCCGGATGTAGGATTGCTGTTTCAGCATAACGCCGGGATGATGCCCAATCGGTCCCCCTTTTGTCAGCGGTCATGACTGCCGCCCCACTCAAGGCCTGCAAAGATGGGTCGAGGTTGCCTTGGACGATAGCAGCCGCCGACATCGCTTGTCAAGACGTCCGGGTCGAGGGCGATGAGCCAGGAACCAAGTAAGCGCATCTGCCGAATTTTGACTGCCGCTGCGACTCGGATGTATAGTGTCCGCGGCAGGCGTTCTAACGCATTTGCAGGAATCGGATCATTTCGGGGCTTGCCCTGGGAAAGGATGAGAGATAGTGAAAACATTGAAGAACGAGAAGATACTGTTCGCTGGCCTGACGGGCCAGATTGGATTCCCCTTGGCATTGCATCTTGCCAGGGACAACGAGGTGTGGGGCATCGCCCGCTTCAGAGATGAGAGCAAGCGAAAGCAACTGGAGCAGGCGGGCGTGACGACATGCCACATGGACCTGGGGCGTCCTGACTACGCCAACCTGCCGGATGACTTCGGCTACCTGATCCACTTTGCCGTGTACCAGGAGGGAGGGCTGGATTTCGATGAGGCGTTCCGCGTGAATGCCGAGGGTACTGGGCTTTTGATGGCACATTGCCGAAAAGCGAAGGCGGCTCTAGTGATGTCGAGCTGCGCGGTCTATGCACTGCCCCAGGACCCCAATCACCCGGTGAAGGAGACGGACCCTCTGAACGGGCCGCAGTCGGCGCATTGCCCAACGTATGCCGTATCGAAAACGGCGGAAGAGGCAGTAGCTAGGGCCGCCGCGCGCCAGCTGGGACTTCCCACGACCATCGCCCGGATGAATGTGTACTACGGGACGTATGGAGGCCTGCCGCCCTGGCAGTTCGAGTGGATGCTGGCAGGCATGCCGGTGCCGGTACAGCCGAATCGGGCTTCGGTCTGCAGCCCGATTCACGAAGATGACATCAACCACCAGGTTGGAGGATTGCTGGCGGGGGCCAGCGTCCCCGCAACGATTGTCAACTGGGGCGGTGACGAGGCTGTTGAAGTGCGGACCTACTCCACCTATATGGCGGAGATCACGGGGCTGAAGATTCAGTTTCAGGAGGCTGCTGACGATCCTCTGGCTGCCAGGACGGTTGTAGCTGACAACACCCGTCGCAGAGAGTTGGCCGGCGATTGCCAGGTGAAGTGGCGGGAGGGTATGCGCCGCGTGATTGCTGCCCGCCACCCGGAGATCAAGCTCAGAGCCTGAACAAGGATACTCTCGTCCAGCAGCAGTCGCAGGCGTCGCAAAGCCAGAATGCGGGAGGCAACACAACGGTATGAAGGCGCTCAAGAACGAGAAGATACTGATAACCGGTCCCACGGGGCAGATTGCGTTCCCCATGGCTGTCGAACTGGCCAAGGACAACGAGGTGTGGGGGATCGCCCGCTTCAGGGATGGATCGAAGCGGCAGCATCTGGAGTCCTTGGGAATCAGGACCCGTTCCATCGACCTGGCGAATCCGGATTTTCGAGATCTGCCTGATGACTTCACTTATGTCATTCATCTGGCGGCTTTCATCGGGCCCAAGCCCAATTTTGATCGTGCCCTGACCGTCAACGCTGAGGGCACGGGATTGCTGATGGGACACTGCCAGAAGGCTCGTGCGTTCTTTAGTATGTCCAGCTGCTCCATATACGCGGCACCGCAAGATCCGTACCATCCGGTCAAGGAGTCGGAGGCTCTCTCGGGTGAGGCGCTGCCATACTCGCCTACCTACATAGCCTCGAAGACGGCCCAGGAAGCGGCGGCTAGACTCTGTGCACGGCTCTTCAACCTGCCTACCACGATTGCCCGCATGAACGTGTCCTATGGCCCGAACGGCGGGCTGCCGGCCTATCAGTTCGACGCTATGCTGGCCGAAAAGCCGGTTCAGGTGCTGTCAGATCGTCCCTCGATCTGCAGTCCCATCTACCAGGATGACATCGTGGCTCAGGTTGGCGGACTACTATCGGCAGCGTCTGTTCCGGCCAAGATCGTGAACTGGGGTGGTGACGATGGGGTGGATGTGGAGACCTACTGCCGGTACATGGCGGATATCGTTGGCATTAAGCCCGAGTTCGAACGCTCACCGCACGGCGTCAAACATACCGTGACCGACAACAGCCTTCGTAAGGCGATTGTTGGAGACTGCCAAGTCAAATGGCAAGAAGGGATGCGCCGCATGATTGCCGCGCGCCATCCCGAGGTCAAGCTCAAGGGCTAGCTGCACTCTCCGCCGTAACGGGTCGCTGCGGGCCTGATCTGACGTACAAAGGAGTTACTGAGGCTTCAGGCGATTCAGAACCCCCAAAACATGGGGATGCCACCAACGATTATGGTGGCATCCCGTATCGTCCCGAACGAGTTCAGTAAGCTCGCTGCGCGCAACCCCCTACTTCACTTGGCGGCTGACCGCATGCCGGGCGGCGCGCCGGCCCGCGAAGATGCAGTCCGCAATAGAAGTCCCGCTGGCGAAATAGCCGTTGCCGCAGAGGCCTACGGCATTCCGTCCGGCGGCATACAGGCCCTCGATGGACGATCCGTCCTTCTTGACTACCTCGCCCGTCTTCTCGTTCACCACCAGCCCACCCAGAGTGATGCCCGACACAGGAATGCCCCCCTTCGTGAATACGGCAGAGAATCCCTGGAAGGACATATCCATGGCGTAGAACGGAGGCGTATCCTGCGCCACGAAACGCTTCGGGAACTTGCCCAGCGGATCGGGCTGGCCGCTCTTGGCAATCTCGTTGTATTGCTTCATAGTGGCTTCGAGGCCCTCTACTGACACGCCGATCTTCTTGGCCAGTTTGTCGAATGAAGGAGCCTTCTTGCGGCCGAGTCGCAGCATGGGCGTCATGGCCAGCTTCTGGAAGGCGGCGCACTGGTCCTTCACATGGCTCTTGGCTTCCTCAAATGTCTTGCTGTCGAGAATGAGGTAGGCATAGCCGCCGCCCTTCGTGGCTATGTACTGGCCCTGTTTGGCACCGTACAAATCTTCGCTGCAGAGTCGCTTCCCGTCCCTACCTACCAGGACACCCTGCATCAGCGCCTCGGGCGGAACGTAGAAGGTCCACGCTGCCATCTTGTCCATGTGCGATGTCACCCCGCCGACGCTCTCCCCGAGCGCGATCCCTGAGCCGTCGTCCGCATAGGTGCCTAGGGGCATGATCCTGCAGAACAAGCTGTTGCACTCACTGACCTTCTTCTTGTTGAAGATGAAGCCGCCGGCTGCCAGGATGACACCCTTGCGCGCTTTGGCGCGGTAGGGGCGGGCGCGCAGTGTCATGATAAGACCGGCGAAACCATTGAGCAGGCTCGCCATCGGCGGCATATAGGTATTGAGCTTGGCGTTGATCCAAGTCATACCACCATGGAATCGCCTGAGGAATATCGAGCTCGGTGGGATGGAACGCGCTTCCACACCTATGACTCGCCCATCCTCCGTCTGGATAAGCTTCGTCACCTGGCTCTGGCATCGGACCTGAATCTTGTCGTTCTTGCGGACCGTCTTTTCCAGACTATGGAACAGGGTCAGACCCGAGATGCCCGGCCCTTTGGCGCGGTGGCCGCGGGGCGCCGGCTTTGCTTTGGCCTTGTAGAGGCCGTTGTTCTCGCTTCCGGAGTAGTACAGATAGTACAGATCAGTGGGATAGGAGGTCTTGAACGGGCACATCGATCCTTCGAAGGGGACTCCTGCCTCCGCCAGCCACTGGATGTCCCCGGCTGATTCCGCGCAGAAGCGGCGCAGCGTTTCGTCCGACATAACGCCTTCACCGACCTCCTGTTTCAGGTAGTTGTACATCTCCTCGGGCGTGTCGTCGAACCCTGCCGCCTTCTGGTACGGCGTGCCGCCCCCCGCATAGATGATGGCACCGCTCGCGGCCGTGGCTCCGCCCCCGTGGAATCGGTCCAGTACAAGCACCGAGGACCCCTTCTGGGCAGCCTCGAGTGCGGCGCATGCTCCTGCCCCGCCAAAGCCGACCACGATCACATCAGCCTCAGCGTCCCACTTCCGAGTGTTCTGTTTCTCAGCCATCTTACTCAGTCTCTCCTTTCCCCCAGGGGGAGAACGGCCCACGGCCCGTTCCTGAATCGATCACCCTTCGGCTCAGCGACATGAACCGCCGCTGCCACACCACCTGCACATGCATTGCCCCCCGACAGGGAGAATACCAACAGTCGCACGAATCGTCAACTCGCTCAGCCACCTCGGTGGGCCATCACACCCGTCTTCGGCTGTCCCAGGATGCGATACCATAGCCCTTCGGTTCCTGCCGACCCCCAAAGTGGCACATCTCGGAGAGTCAAGCCAGCCTGACCAGTGAGTACCCGACACTGGGCTTTGTCAGTATGAGTTTGGCATCACTCGGCGACGGCTGAAGCTTCTGCCGCAGCTGTCTGATGTATGTCCTCAGAGTAACCACCGCTCCCGGGTAGTCCTCATCTCCCCACACAGCTTCTGCAAGGCGGCTATAGGTCACCACGCGGCCCGCGTTCAGCATGAGCTGTTTCAAGATGTGGCCCTCAACAACTGTGAGGTTAATCTCTCTGGAGTCGTAGGTGAGCTCGAATGTCGAAGGGTCAAGGCGTAACGGCCCATACACTACCAGCGCGTCTTCTCCGGATGGAGTCTGTCGGCGCAACTGAACCTTGACGCGCGCCAGCAATTCCTTCATCTTGAACGGCTTCGTGATGTAGTCATTCGCGCCCAGGCTGAGAGCGCGGGTGATATCCTGCTCCTCCTGTCTTACCGTCAGGATTAGAACCGGAACGGAAGAGAAGAGACGTATCTCCTGCAGCACATCCAGTCCATCCTTGTCCGGAAGTCCAAGGTCCAGTATGACCACGTCGGGATGCTCAGACCCAACGAGGTCTACACCCTCCTCTCCCATCCTGGTCGACAACAAAGCGGCATGGGGCCATTCGGTCTCCAGCGCAAGGGAGATGGCGTTGACGATTTGCGGGTTGTCTTCGATGATCAGCACTTTCCACAGTTTGCCCGCCCTCTCGGTCTGCATCGGGAGGCCGCTGGGTGTCTCCACGGGAAGAGAGAAGCCAAAGGTTGAGCCTTTGCCCAAGCGACTCCTGACCCAAATCTGCCCCTCATGGAGGTCAATGAACATCTTGCACAGAGCCAAACCCAGCCCCATTCCATACGGGCGCACCCTGAGGCCCGCTTCGGGGCGGCGATATGGTTCAAAAACGTGCTTCTTCTGCCTCTCCGACATTCCGGGGCCGGTGTCCTTGACTTCAATGACGATATTGGCCCCTTGGTCCCTGGCAGACAAGGTGACCTTCCCTCCCCTAGGCGTGAATTTGATGGCATTGTGCATTAGATTGGTGAGAACCTGCTCTAAACGAGTAACGTCTGCCCGCACCTTGGGCAGATTGGGCGGCAGGTGGGCGATCAAGGACAGCCCATTCGACAACGCCAGTGGAGTCATGTTGTCCGTGATAGCTCGCAGCATTGGCCTCAGATCGGTGGACTCCAGCCTCATTTGCAGCATGCCGACCTCGCCCCGCGCCAGGTCCAGAAGCTCATCCACCCTCTTGTCCAAAGCAGCGGCTCCCTGCCCGATGTTTCTCGCTAGCTTCAACGAACGCTCGTCCCGCAACTCATCCGTCAGTGTTTCTATCGAGGCCAGTATGGGCGTCAGCGGCGTCTTGAGCTCGTGCGCCACCGCCCTCATGAACTCCAGCCTCCTCTTCATCTCCGCTTCGATCTCCTGGCGGACCTTCCTCTCCTCGGCATACAGCTCCCGGAGTCTATCCTCCGCCTTCTTGCGGTCAGAGATGTCTCTTATCACTACGACCATACCCCACACCCGGCCGTTCCTCTTCAGGGGCCGAGAGCTCACCTCTGTGTAGATCGGCGTCCCATCACCTTTCAGAAGCTCCACCTCTGCCAGAGGCGGGTTCTCCTGTTGCATGAGGGCGCTAAGGTCGTGGAACCACACCTCCTTCTCCTGGAGGCTGTCGGTACCAAAGATGTCAACATCGATGAACCGCTTCCCCAACACATCCCGGTCCCCATACACCTCCTCCACCTTCTTGTTGACATAAATAACGGTGCCGCTCAGATCCACCACCAGAATCGCATCACCAGCGCTCCCCAGAATCTCCGCAACCTGTTGCAGTGACAATCCCAGCGCGCCCTCCGGAACGCACTTCGAGGCGTTCCTGGCGTGGTACTTGGCAGGCTTCCTCTGTAGTCTGGCGTTCTCGGTGCGGATTGCCGCCGGCTCCGCCCTGACGTTGTCGTCCCTTCTTGACTTGTCTTTGGCCATGGCTTGTGATTATACTATACACCTCATATCCTACTCATTTCATCGTCATGTTCTAATCATTGGTGCATGGTTTATTGTTAGGTGTCATGCGGTGGCCAAGGGGGGATCGGTCCGCCGCTTCAAGCAAAGGTGATCGCGCCTGCGGGCGCAGCCACAGTCTATGGTGTGTCGCTTATCGGTACATAGAGAACCCTGAGTCCTTGCCCGAGCATTTGGAGAAATCCATTTTGAGGAGGTAGAAATGGCCCAGAAGTTTGACATGATCATCGTCGGCGGCGGCCCCAACGGGCTGA
>DAIQQD010000111.1:0-7048 GCA_036787015.1 Chloroflexota bacterium | reverse complement strand
TGGTTCTCCAGGTGGAGACCATTGAGCCGGTGAAGTGGAAGATCCGGGTGGCCATTGCCAAGCCGGACATCTGGCAGGTGATTAAAGGCATCCTGAGATGGAAGAGCATCAGCCTGCTGCTCTCCACGAAGTGGAAGGCCGAGCCCAAGCACCCCGGCGAGTTCTAGCGGTTGATCTGTACCTGAACATGGTGCGACCAGAATGATCCGGCGATTAGACGGAGATACGGAAAGGAGTCACGATGGCTGATCTTACGTTCGATGCAGTGATAATCGGTGGAGGCAACAAGGGCCTGATGCTGGCGATGTATTTGATGAAGTACGCCGGCATGAGCGTGGGCATCTTTGAGAGGAGGCACGAGATCGGCGGCTGTCTAGCCACCGAAGAGACCTCGGCTCCCGGCTTCAGGGGCAACACCCATGCCAATATCATCCTGCCCATGTACTATATGTCCCTCTGGCGGGACTTCCCGGAATTCTGGGAGTACGGCGGCCGGTGGGATCAGCATCTGTGCAGCGACGGATTTGTCTTCCGGAACAACAAGACGGCGTTGGGCATCTATAGCCAGAAGTACGATCCAGACCAGACTAAGACGGCGGCGCAGATCGCCCGCTTCTCCAAGAAGGATGCCGAGAGGTGGATAAAGTCGGCGGCTATGGAGAACAGCCGGGAGTACTGGAGAGCCCAAGCGGACATGTTGTACAACCCGGCAGAGTACAAGATAGACCCGGCGATAGCACCAGGGATCGCAACGAGGCAGATCGAGTTCTTCCCCAAGATGATGGAAGCCGGCTACATTCCTGATGGTCTAATCCTTACCACCAGCAGCAAGCACGTGATCAAGGAATGGTTTGAAAGCCCGGAACTGCAGTCCTGTATTCTTAGATTCGCCGTCTCCTCTGTAAATGACATCAATGATGCTTTGTACGGTCCCACCGCCATGGGGTTTGCGACGTACCTCCCGCTCATCGGTTTCTGCCCGGGCGGCACTCACCAGATAGCCCACGCCTGCCACCAGATATTGACCCAGCTGGGCTGCAAGTTCTACACCCACGCCGAGGTGGACAAGGTCATCATCGAGAACGGTGCGGCCACCGGCGTCAAGCTGATGAACGGGAGTCAGGTCAAGGCCAACAAGTTCGTGGTCAGCGCCGGCATGGCCCCCCATCAGGTCTGTTTCGATCTCATTGGCCGGGAGTACATTGACCCGATACTGGCCAAGCGTGTGGAAATGATAGAGAAATCCTTCGGCTGCCTGATGTGGTACACCTTCGCCGTTCACCAGGCCCCCAAGTACGACGCGGAGGAGTTCTTCCCTGACATCCACGAGTGTGAGTGGCTGGGGATGCAGCCGGATGCCGACCCGGATCACATCGCCAGGGAGTGCCAGTACATGAAGCTGGGCATGTGGCCTCCCTTCGAGGACTACGCGCCCACGGTTGGCTGCCACAGCCTGGCCGATCCTTCCTATGCGCCGCCGGGAAAGCACGTGGTGCAGAACGAACAACTGGCGCCGCCGGCCACGAAACACACGGAGAAGGAATGGCTGGAGATCAAGGAACGGTATGCGGACGAACTGATCCAGATCTGGAAGCAGTATGCTCCCAACATGACGTGGGACAACGTCATCGGTGTGGACACCAACAGCCCGTATGACCATCTCCGCATGAAGAACCTGGCACCGATGGGCACTATGGCGGGCATAGACCGCAACCCCTGGCAGCTCGAGGGCAACAGGCCCACGCCGGAACTGGCCAACCACCGCACGCCGATCAAGAACCTGTATGCCACCGGTGGCTGCTGGTGGGTAGGCTCCAACGCCGGAGCCAGCGAGTCCTACAACTGCTACAAAATCATAGCCAAAGATCACAACCTGGCGAAGCCGTGGGAGGAGTCGGACAAGAAGGAGCCTGATTCCCTGGTAGACCAGGTGTTCGCTGCCAAGAAGAGACTCCGGGATTGGGGTGCGGCCCACCCCAAGAAGTACGGGAAATAGGGGGCGCACGGGCCTGTTCGGAATCGAAGTCTGCGTTAGCGGCGGCAGAGCAGTCTGCCGCCGCTTCGTTGTTCCCGGCCAAAGACGCAGCCGACATGAAGAGCGACTCCTATGGTCCTGTGCGGCCCTGCATGGGGTCCCGGCGCTTTCCAGGGCGCTATTGACACGGTCACCCCTGTTTGCTATACCGTAAATGGTGGAAGTAGCGCCGAGGCAGCCGGCCAAGCCTATGAGGTAGCGGCGGCCAAGGAAGGAAGAAGGTATGTCAGGGCATAACAAGTGGTCCAAGATCAAGAGGGCAAAGGGCCAGACCGACGCCAAAAGAGGCCAGGTGTTCACCAAGCTCGGCCGGGAAATCTCCATCGCAGTTCGCGAGGGAGGCCCTGACCCGGAAGGCAACTTCCGCCTCCGGCTCGCCATTCAGAAGTGCCGCGAGAACAACATGCCCATGGACAACGTCAATAGCGCTATCAAGAGGGCCAGCGGCGCGGCTGCGGGTGGCGCCGCCCTGCAGGAGACCAGCTTTGAGGGGTACGGTCCAAAGGGAACTGCCATCCTGGCGCAGGCGGTGACTGACAACCGGAACCGGACCCTGCAGGAAGTCCGAAACGCGTTCACCAGGGGCGGCGGCACTTTGGCCGAGGCGGGGTCTGTGGCCTGGCTGTTTGAATCCAAGGGCACGATCACGGTCGACACAGGCTCGGCCAATGGCGAGGACATGGCTCTGGCGGCGATCGACGCCGGCGCCGACGACGTCAGCATTCAGAGCGGCTACCTGGAGGTCTACACGGCCCCCAACAAGCTGGAGATGGTTCGCAAGGCCCTCGAGCAGGCGAAGTACACCGTGTCTTCAGCCGAGATTGCCATGATACCCAAGACCACCCTGGAACTCGGGGAAGACGACGCCCTGAGGATCCTGAAGCTGATGGACAGGATAGAAGAGCTCGATGACGTGCAGCGGGTGTTCTCCAACGTCGACTTCTCAGACGCTGTGATAGAGAAGTTCCGTGCTGGGACCTGAGTGTCTCATGCCTCTGCGTCCGGCCTCCTGCAGTAGTGGTGAGTACTGATGCGAATTCTTGGTATTGACCCCGGAACCTTGGCCATGGGCTACGGTGTGTTGGATGACATCGGAGACCAGCCAAGAATGGTGGATTGCGGAGTGCTCACTGCCAGTAGCGCAACGCCCATCGCGCAACGCCTCCATGAGCTCTATCTGGGGTTGACGGATGTGATTATCCGCTTTCGGCCCGACGAGATAGCAATTGAGGACCCGTTCGTGGCTCGCAACGTCCGCTCGGCGTTGGCCATAGGACGGGCTCAGGCAATCGCCATGCTGGCCGCCGCCAGCCATAGTGTCTCGGTGTCTACTTATCCGCCCGCCAAGGTGAAACAGAGCGTGGCCGACTACGGCCGCGGCGACAAAGAGCAGGTCCAACGCATGGTCTGCATTCAGCTCGGCCTGAGTCATAGCCCCGGGCCAAGCGATGCCACCGATGCCTTGGCAGTGGCTCTCTGCCACCTGCGGGAGAAGCAGTTGTCCCGCCTTCTGGCGAAGAGTGAATAGAGAGACATGATCGCTGGTCTCGACGGAACGCTGGAACAGCTCAACACCGACTCGGCTATCATCAGGGTCGGCGGGGTGAGCTTCCAGGTCTACACACCGGCATCAACTCTTGGACAACTCGGTACGATGGGGGACAGAGTGCGTCTCCATACTCACTTGCACTGGAAAGAGGATTCCACGGCCCTCTATGGCTTTGCCACATCACAGGAACTGGAGCTTTTCAAGATGCTCATTGCTGTGAGCGGCGTAGGCCCGAAATCGGCTCTCTCTGTGCTCTCCACTCTGAAACCGGATGACTTGGTCTCGGCGATTCTCGGCAGCAATGCGGATATTATCGCTCAAGCACCGGGGATAGGAAAGAAGACTGCTAGCCGTGTGATTCTGGATCTGAAAGAGAAGCTGGAAAAGGGATGGGGTGGAATGGTGAGCACCTGTCCGAGCGGAGACAACGCGGACATGGTCGCCGCCCTGACCAACCTGGGATACTCGACTGCGGATGCTACCCGCGCCGCTGCCGCAGTGCCAAGTTCGGAAGACCTTACTCTAGAGGACAAAATCAGGCTCGCCTTGCGTCACCTGGCTCGTCAGTAGTTGGCGGATGGCAGCTGTCGCTTCGATCCCCTAAGCGCGTTTCTCGAGGGCCTGCTTGGCTGCATCCTTCTCTGCCGCCTGCTTGCTCTTGCCCGATCCTAGACCGAGCGTCTCACCCCCAACCACCACCTCCACCCAGAACGTCTTGTCATGGTCCGGGCCAACAGCCTCGAGGAGACGATACACAGGCCTCTCCTGCCTCTCCGCCTGAATGAGCTCCTGCAACCGCGACTTGCAGTCGCTGGCCTGCCCTCGTTGCCTCATATCGCCTATGCTCGACTCGAAGATCCTCAGAATGAGGCCCTTTGTCGCCTCAAATCCCTGATCCACAAACGCCGCCCCAACGAGAGCCTCCAAGGTACAAGCCATGTTCCTCGATCTCTTTCTTCCTCCACCCTTCTCCTCTCCCTGCCCCAGGTAGAGATACTCACCCAACCCGAGGGACGAGGCGAGCCGGGCCAGGCTGTCCTGACGCACCAGGTCGGATCGCAGCTTCGTCAACTCGCCTTCGCTGAGATCCTCGAACTCCCTGAACAGAAACTCCGCTATCACCAGACTGAGCAACGCATCTCCCAGGAACTCCAGACGCTCGTTTGACCCCAGCTTGAAATCGGGGCTCTCGTTCAAGTAGGAGCGATGAACGAACGCCTGCTGGAGCAGAGATAGATCGTTGAAACTGGTCCCCAGTTGGCTCTGCAACGCTGTCCAATCGCTCATGCCTAGACTCCGATCTCTCACAGCGTAGTATCTTGCTCAGGAGTTGTCAAATGGCCCGCCGCATGCGACACAGGTTCAGTGGGCCCAGAGCATGCCGCGGAGGTTGCAGAACAATGGCTTTTGTCACAGAATAGGAGTGGTTCACGGACTGAAGGAGAAGACCATGAGTATGAATGACATCATCGTCATCGGTGGCGGACCTGCGGGTCTGACCGCCGGTCTTTATGCATCACGGGGCGGGTCGAAGAGTCTCCTCGTGGAGCGCGGTGTATTCGGTGGCCAGATGATCAACGCCAGAACAGTGGAGAACTATCCCGGCTTCCCCAGTGGTATCGCCGGTATCGAATTGGGATCGCTTATGCAGACGCAAGCTGTCAAACACGGTCTGCAAACGCTTATCGCCGAAGTCTCCCAACTGGTGCCGGGGCCAACGCATCGCATTGTGACAACCGAGGGCACTCTCGATGCCAGGGCCGTTGTCATAGCAGCCGGCTCGCAGTACCGGCACCTGAACGCGCCGGGTGAAGCGAACTTCACCGGCCGCGGCGTCTCGTACTGCGCTGCCTGTGACGGGTTCTTCTTTCGCGATCAGGACGTGGCAGTAGTGGGAGGGGGAGACACGGCTGTTAGTGATGCCCTCGAGCTGAGCCACTACGCCAGCAAAGTCTATCTGATACATCGACGCGACCAACTGCGCGCGGGACAGGTTCTGGTGCAGAGAGCCGCTGCTGAGCCGAAGATTGAGTTCATCTGGAATAGTGTGGTGGAGGAGGTTGATGGGGACCAGATGGTGAACGCACTGAAGGTGCGGAACGTCAGGACTGACAAGGTGCATAGGTTGAAGGTGGCAGGCGTCTTCGTTGCCGTTGGGGTGGTGCCCAACAGCCAGCCTTTCGCCGATGTCCTGAAGACTGACGATGCAGGCAGCATCATGGTAGATCAGGAGTTGGCCACATCAGTGCCTGGCATCTACGCTGCCGGAGACATACGGCAGAACTCACCAAGGCAGATTGCCAGTGCCGTCGGAGATGGGGTTGCTGCCACTATGTCTGCCCTGAGGTATCTCCAGACGCAGCCTTGACCGGTTGGTCCCGCACTAGAAGGACATCCTTGCGGCCAGCCTGGCTATCTCTTGCGGGGCATGATGACCACCTTGCGCAGCTCACCTTCGCCGACACTCTGTGTCACGACGTCAGGATTCACCGACAGCGCCAGGTGCACGATACGCCTCTCATCGGCCGGCATGGGCTCCAGCGTCCTGGATTGCCTGGTGGAGACCGCCTGCTGCGCCATCCTGAGGGCCAGCTCCCTCAGTGATCCATAGCGGCGCTGCTTGTATCCCTCGACGTCAACGGTCAAGGGCACCCTGGCCTTCTCCTGGTGAGCCACGATGAGTCGCAAGATGTACTGCAGGGCAGCCAGGGTCTCGCCGCGCCGTCCGATAAGGATGCCCAGATCCTCACCGTCCACCTCAAGCGCAATTGGCGGAATGCCGGATTCCCCCTCTTCCTGCTGGACATCAGTCCGCAATTCCACATGAGCCTTGAGCTTCATTCTGCTGAGGATCTCCTCAAGAGCCGCCTTGGCCGCAGACGGAAGATCGCTCTCGCCACGGACCGACAGCAGAGGTGTCAACCTGACCACAGCTTCCTCTGCTCCCATGCCCAGGAAACCGGACCTGCCCTTGTTCAGAACGACAGTCTCCACCTGCTCACGCGTCAAGCCCAGTTGCTGCAGGCCGCGCTCAATGGCTTCCTCTACTGTCTTCGCGCTTACTTCCAGACTCTCCATGTGCCATATCCTCCGGGTCAGAGGCCGACTGGGTCACCAATCACCACTCAGTCTCGTTTCTTCTTATCGCCTTCCTTCGTCCTGAATCGATCCAGGAGGCCACTGAAGATGGAGCCGGCAGGCTTTGCGCCGGCTATTGGGGGCGCCGGGCTGGCGTTCTTCGCATCAGCCTTCACCTTGTCAGATTTCCCATCCTGCTTCCCCCCTGCTTCCGTTACGGGAGCTTTCTTGGCAAAAAGACCACCCCATCCATAGATGAAGTACTGAATCACCATGGTAATTATGCCGGATAGCAGGAAGTACAGCCCGAGCCCGGATGGCAGCGTGAAGGTTATGAAGGCCATCATGAGGGGCATCATGATCTGCATCATGCTGTTCATGGACTG
>DAIQQD010000110.1:1927-7049 GCA_036787015.1 Chloroflexota bacterium | reverse complement strand
CCCATTCTTGGGGGACCATGAATAACGCACAGGGGCTTCGCCCCTCTGCACGCCCGGATGGATTGCGTGAGCGATGTGGCAAGTCAGGAACCGTTCGAAAGTGAGTTTACGGCACAACGTGAAAGTGATAGATTTAGCAGACAGGAACCGGGCATGAGCAGCGAATTCATACTGTCGAGGGAGCCGGATCTGCGCGATCCGAGCCTGATTATCGGGCTGCCGGATGTGGGATACGTCGGCCTGCGGACTATCGACTACTTGAAGAGCAAACTGCGAGCCGAGGAGTTCGGCCACATCGAGCCCCGCCGGTTCTCGACGGTCCCATGGGTGTCGGTGAAGAACGGGGTGATTGAGGATCTGGAACTGCTGCGGAACGGTTTCAGCTTCTGGAAGAACACTTCGGGAGGGAACGACCTGGTGGTCTTCAGGAGCGAGCAACCTACGGCCAGGCCATATGAATACGTGGAGGCGATTCTGGACGTGGCTCAACACGTCGGAGTCAGGCGGGTGTACATCGTCGGGTCTTTCGGGGCTGTCGGGGTGACTCATGAGGAGCCGCTGGCTGTTCTGGGGGTGGTCAACATGGCTCATCTGACGGAGCTTCTAGTCGAGTCCGGCGTGCAGCCGTATCCGCAGTACAAGGGCATTGGCACGATACATTCCTCCTTCCTGTGGTTCGCCAAGGAGAGAAGACTGGAGGGAGTGGGGCTATGGTCGCCCATGCCGCACTATATTGCCAGGCTGCCTTTCCCCTGGAGCAACTACCCGGGAGCTTCGCTCTGCATCATCGAGAAACTCAACGCCATGGAGGGACTGCGGGTTGACACCGGGGACTTGGAGAGCCTTTCCAAGCGGACAGGGGAGGAGATGGGCAAGATCTATGATCAGCTCCACGAGGAGGCCAAGAACGAGTTGGTGTATCCCTCCAGCGAGCAGACGGCGGCCTACTCTGACCAGGGACTGGCGCGGATGAGTGATGATGAAGTCAAGGGGATGATGAAGGACATAGAAGACTTCTTCCGGAAGAGGCAGCAGTAGTATGGCCATGAAGGTGGTTGGAGTGATCTATCATCCCAAGATACCGGCAGCCCGGACGCTGGCGGAGCGGCTGGCCGAAGTCCTTCCTAGCATGAAGGCGAAGGTTTGGCTGTGTTCGTCCTGGGACGAGGAGAAGATGGGTGCCCGTTGCCAGGGCACTGATCTGGCCCTCAGTGTTGGTGGTGACGGCACGATCCTGCGAGTGGCCCGGCTGGTCGCGGCATGCGGTATCCCCATCGTCGGGGTGAACATGGGACACCTCGGCTTCATGACCGAGTTCACGGCCGACGGAGTGCTGGAGAAGCTGCCTGCGGTCCTGGGCGGCGAAGCCTGGGTGGACCAGCGCGCCATGCTTCAGGCAGACCTGGTCAGAGAGTCCAAGGGCGCCGAGCGAGAAGAGAGCACGTTTCACGCTCTGAACGATGCGCTGGTGGGCCGGGGATCAGTCCCGCGCATAATCAACGTGGTGACTACGGTCAACGGAGCGTCGTTGTCGAACTACAGGGTGGACGGCGTCATCGTCTCCACCGCGACGGGCAGCACGGGGTACTCGCTGGCCGCCGGCGGGCCGATCCTGTACCCGCAGGCTGAAGAGATGCTGATCAAGCCGGTTTCAGCCCACTTGAGTTTGCCCTATGCCCTGGTCCTGCCTCCCAGTGCGGAAGTAAGGATGGTAGTGCACACCAATCATGAGGCGGTACTGAGCATCGACGGCCAGGTGAACGTGCCGCTGCGCGATGGCGATACCGTTACAGCCAAACGCAGCCCATACAGTGCGCGTTTCTTGAGGACATCGCCCCGTGATCTGTTTTACGCTGCGCTGGAGCAGCGCCTGAAAGTGAGGGAGTGAATGGCCGCCAAAGCAGTGAAGAAGGAGAAGACGCTGGTCGTGGAGAAGGCCAAGATCAGTGACGCGCCGCAGATACACAAGCTGGCCAACCACTTCGCGCAGAAGGGAGTGATGCTCCCGCGGGCACTGAGCGAGATATACGAGAATATCAGGGACTTCTTCGTGATCAGAGACGGCGAGAAGGTCATTGCCGCCGTTGCTCTGCACGTATACTGGTCGGACCTGGCCGAGGTCAGGGGGCTGGCGGTGGCTGAAGAGAAGCAGAATCAGCGGCTGGGCGCCAAGCTGATTGAAGCGTGCATCAATGAGGCCAGGGAACTTGGTATTCCACAGGCCTTCTGTTTGACGTACAGGGCATCCTTCTTCGAAAGACAGGGCTTCAAGCGCGTCGACAAGGCGGAACTCCCTCGCAAGATATGGTCGGAGTGCTACCGCTGTCCGAAGTTCCCTGACTGCGACGAAGTGGCGATGATCTATCGCTGCTAGCTTCAGCCCGGCGGTGAAGCGTAGTCCCGTTCTGCACACTGGAGGAACGGCATTGCCTGACAGAAAAGAGCGCGTTACCGACAGCCGGCACGTCTACCGCGGCAGAGCCGTACACGTCCGTGTGGACAGCGTGGTCAAGCTGAACGGGAAGAAGACCACCCGCGAGGTGGTGGAGCACGTCGACTGCGTGGTAGTTCTGCCGGTTGATTCCAAGGGCAACGCCCTGCTGGTGCGGCAGTTTCGCCATCCAGTCAACAAGGAGCTGTTGGAGCTGCCGGCTGGGAGCATAGACCCCGGGGAGACTCCTGAGGAGGCAGCGACTCGTGAGCTCCGCGAGGAGACGGGCTACAAGCCGGGCAAGCTGGAGAAACTGGGCGGGTTCTATGCGGCGCCGGGGTACTGCACCGAGTACCTGCACTTCTTCCGGGCGAGTCAGCTTGAGAAGAGCCCGCTGACGGCAGAGGACACCGATGAGATCGAGGTGGTGCCGGTCAGTCCCGCTGATGTGCTGGGTCTTATCGCGTCAGGGCAGATATGCGATGCGAAGACGCTAGCCGGATTCCGGATTGCCTCGTTGTGAGTGGGCTGGGCACTAGCGAACGCCGGCCGCTGCGCCATCGCCCTTGCTGCAGAAGCGGATGATCTCGGCGAAGTTGCTCAGCTTCACCAGGTTGTTGGTCTCCATGAAGCCGTCGTACGTCAGGTTGATCCATGGCTTGCCGTAGATCCGGCTGAATTTCTCGGACATGGCTGCCACGATACCCCCGGGCATGCAGCCGTGCGGCATCACCGATATGACTCCGGCAAAGTGCGGGTTCTCCAGCCACTCGATGCCGGCCCCGATGCTGATGACAGCCTCGCTGCCGCATTTCGGTGACAGGTGCTTCCCTGAAATGGACAGTAGTTCCTGGAGCAGCGGCTCCTCGGTGTCGATGAGTTCGTCGAAGTTGACCGTGACCGACTTCTCATCGCGGCGCTGCTGCCACTGCCTGAGGTAGGCCAGAATGGTCTTCTTCAGATCCCGGTCTCGGACGCCGTCTTCCAGGCTCCTGTGGGTGATGTAGTTGAGCCATTCACCTATCGGCGAGACGACGACCTCCAGCCCCACCTTCTCGCACTCTTTGACCAGGTTGCTGTTGGAAAATGTATTGGAGCGCAGGAATATCTCGCCGTTAATACCCACCACGGGCCGTCTCGGTTTGTCTGGGTCGATAAGAAGCTTGAAGCGGTGAGTCGCTTGTCGCAGGTAATCGCCCGTTGGTGCCGCCTGGCGTGTCAGATCAGCCACCCCCGCCAGGCATTCCTTGAAGAGGGCCTCGGCAGAACCGGGGACCTTCTCGTAAGGGCGGGTGCGCCAGAGGAGCTTTTCCAGGTAGTCGACCGCGACGATGCCCTTCCAGGCGAGCCGCTCGAAGCCGGGCCCGAGATGCAGGTCACGGTAGGCGTTGTTGGAGACAGTGGTTCGTATCTGGAAGTCAAAGCCCATCTCCCGCAGGAAACGGGCCTCTTCCACGGCATACTTGCCAAAGCGGCAGGGCCCGTAGGCACCGGGCATGAAGCCCTCAACATCTTTGGGCCCGAAGTCGTACTGGTCGTGCTCATAGAAGAAGCGCATGAAGTCGCCCAGGGTGACGCGGTACGGGAGGCACTCCTTGCCGGAGGTGACCTTGTTGGCATAGAGGAGGTTCCTCTCATCAGCCTCGGGCAGAAGGACAGCCCTGACGCCGAAGTGCTGCATGGCAGCAGCCCCGACCGCTCCCAAGGCAGCCATGTTCGGTATCAGGACGACTCTGTTGGCACTGATGGCGCTTCGTGAATAGCGGCGGATGGCTTCTATGTTGGTGGGGAAGCTATACGACCTGGACGAGCGCGCGTACTCTGTAATGGTGTCTACGAAGGCTTCGAGACGGGTGACGATGCCGGCTTCAGCTGCGTGTTCATCGATCTCCAGTTGGCCGAGGGGCTTGTCGCCCATGATATCTCTCACCATGTTGAGTATGAACGAGTTGGGTCCGCAGCCAAAGTTGGTCAGGATCAAGCCGTACAGTTGGGGGTCCTTGGCCGCGATCGCGGCGCCGGCAATGTGCTTGGTTTCGTAGAACCAGTACGGCCGGTCGGAGTATTCCTTGACATTAATCGAGTCCAGGGGCAGGTAGTCGAGCGGCACCGGCACAACGCCCAGTTGGGCCAGCTTCTCGGCTATGCCCATGTTGGCGCCGGAGTCCTGGAACATGTACGAGCGGGCGAAGATGACCACGCCCAATTGCCCGCTCTCACGCAGTTGCTGCAGCAGTCTCTGACCGTTCTGCGTTAGAGTGTCCTGGTATCTTCTCTGGGCGGCAAGGCCAGCCATGGCCGCGGCCTGGCCCTGTTTCGACGAGAACCCCATGCGGGCAGCAACGCGCGACAGGTTCTTGATGGCATCGTCGTCGCCGCGACTGAAATCAAGCGTCGGGACCAGCAGCTTCTTCTCGAGATCCATGACTTCCCGAATGATGTAGGGCGAAGCCTGCACCAGGGGGCAGGAATACTTCTGGTTCTCGTCCCCGTCCTTGAGCCCCATACGAATAGCAGAGGGATAGAGAATGTAGTCAACGTCCTTCAGTGTGGCAGCATGACCATGGAGGAGCTTGACCGGGAAGCAACTGTCGGTGTAACCCAGCTCTGTAGACTCCTCGATGATGCGCTTGGTGGTCTTGCTGGATAGCACCACTTTGGCGCCCAGCGCGTTCAGGAAACCGATGAGCA
>DAIQQD010000110.1:0-1827 GCA_036787015.1 Chloroflexota bacterium | reverse complement strand
CCCTTGAACCGGGAGCCGTTGCCGTCGGCACGCTCCTTCGCCAGAAGCGCCGCGCCAATGGCGCCGCTGACCTCTTTGTGCTCAGGGACAATGGTGGACTTGCCTTCGAGGGCGCGCTGGAAGGCGGAGACAACGGCTTCGTTGTAGAAGACCGCGCCGGTGAGTATAACCTTGTCTCCCAGCTTCCGAGTTTCCACCACCTTGGAGAGATAATTGCCGGCAATGGAGTTGGCCAGGCTGGCGGAGATGACCTCCAAGGGAACGCCTCCCTGTTGGGCTAAGGCTACTGCCTGGCCCATGAAGGCAGCGCACCTGCTGCCGAGGTCTATGGTGTGGGGTGCTTCGAATGCCAAGCGGCCGAAGTCACCGTCCTTGACGCTGACGCCCATCTGCTCGGCGAGCTCATCGATGAAGCTGCCCGTACCGGCGGCGCAGGCCTTGTTCATCTGGTAGTCGACCACAACGCCGTGCCGCTTAATAACGAGCTTCGAGTCCTGTCCGCCGATTTCGATGATATCTGCCTCGGGATCGAGGTCCACGGCGGCTCTGGTCTGGGCCGTGATCTCGTTCTTGATCAGGTCGGCCCCAATGAAGCTGCCCACCAGGTATCTTCCCGAGCCGGTGACGCCGACACCAGCGATCTGTGCCTTGTCACCCATGTCCTGGAGAAGGTTGCGGAAGACTTCCTTGACGGCGTCGACGGGCCTGCCGGCAGTCATCAGATAGCTCTTGGCCATCACTTTGGTGCCGGACTCGTCGAGTATGACCGCCTTGGTGCTGGTGGAGCCGACATCCACGCCGAGGTAGCCAATGAACGAATGCTCGATTGGGGGATGGGTCCAGCCGTTGTTCTGCCGAGCCGTCTTCTGCAGCCGAGGCATCTCGAAGTAGTGCAGCGCCGTCTCGACATCGGCCAGTTTGGCGACGGTCGAGGTCTTCCCGGAAGCCTTGGCCAGAAGTGCTGCGCCCACGGCTTCGATGTGGAAGTGGTTGTCGGGAACGATGACGTTCACCTGGTGGCTGTTTCTGGCCGAGATGACTTCGTTGAGGGCCTTGATGATGGCGGCGTTGCCGGCCACGCCGCCGACGCAGTAGATGGGCTCCTCGAAGGCGCCCTTCTTCAGGGCGGCCACCATGCGGGCGATGCTGCCGCACAGCGCGTAGAGCATGGCCCCTACCGGGACGCCCTTCTGCTGCAGGTGTATGAGGTCGGTCTTGGCGAAGACGCTGCACCTGGCAGCTATTCTAGGCGGCTGTCCTTCGAACTCCAGCGCCAAGCGGGCGAAGTCTTGCATGGTGATGCCCAGGCGATACGCCTGCTGCTCAAGGAACATGCCTGTGCCGGCGGCGCACAAAGGATTGGAGGCCACGCGCCACGGTTTGCGGAGTCCGTCGACGAGTTCGACGACAAACGAGCTCTGGCCGCCGATTTGGATGATCGTCTTGGCATCCGGGTGAAAGTGCAAGACGCCTGAGGCAATGGAAAGGGTGCTGCTGTACTCCGACCAGTTCAGGTGTTTCGGCACCACGGCAGTGGCTGAGCCAGACACAGCCGCGCAGCCAATCTGTTCGAGCGGGGATTGCTGCCCGAGCCTGCCAATGAGCGAGGCGACTGCGGCCTGGGAACTGGTGGTGACCTTCTCAGTGTCAAGCCGGGCTATCTTGTTCTCTTGGTCGATCAGTGCCAGCTTGACGTTGACGGAGCCAATATCAATACCTAGCGAATAGGTCATTGTTCACCGGGCGGACTGTCGAATGCAGCAGCGCCATCCATGATGCGATAACGATTATAACATCCGGCTGCTGGCTGCGCTAATGAATTCGGCG
>DAIQQD010000305.1:0-1973 GCA_036787015.1 Chloroflexota bacterium | reverse complement strand
ACATGACGGCCTGGGGTGCGAAGAGCAACAATGAGGCTACTTCAGTAACCAGAATTGTGAGGCAATGACTGCCTTCTCGGTAACACTTTCATTTGAGGCAATACGGATACCCTGTGACCCCCAAGTCGACCGGTCATACAGGTAGCCGGAGTTGGCATCGTTGCCTCATGGGAAGCGTTTCCGAGAACGGAGGCAACGCGACCACGGGCGGCATAGGCCCTGTTAGATTGCAGAACAACTTGTCTGACTCGCCTTGTGCGAGCTTCCCTTCAGGCTCTCTCCCCCACGATTGGGATCGGTGGATGCAGCTACAGCCGGTCTCCAGGGTGCAGGATAGTCGCCATCAGGTGCTCAAGTTGAAGCCGGCACAGCCTCGGGTGTGCGAGCATCAGCCTTTGCCTGATTCCTCTTCATCATGCCTTGCGGATACCAATGCTGCTCGAAGTCAGCCTGTGCACCGCACTTCTTGCACACGGCATGCACTATCGTCGCGCGCTGGTCGCCACAAAGCCAATGGTGAACGCATGGTCGGGGTGAACGATTGGACCGGTTGCCTGGCTGTTTCATCAGTAACCCCCCTTTACGAGCAGTCTGACCTTTGACCCTCTCAGGTAGTGGTTCCCTGGATGACCTTGGCAATAGGAGTTCTCTCAGGATAATACAGGTGCCGATCAGGTGCTGTCAACCCTCGTGGCGCAGCATGTGGCAATAGCAGTAGGCAACCATTTGCCTACTAGATACGACTCTGCTATACTACTTTCTCAATGGTGAAAGCACCCTCCAGGCGCCCCAGGTAGACAGATCGGCCTTCTGACCAAGAAGGGCGGTGAAGCTGCTGGCACTAGCTCACCCGGATCACCAGACCCATGGACAGTGCTGATGAGTAACCATACCGTCATGAGAGCCAAGAGGAAGCCTGCGAAGCAGGGCGCGTCCGAATCCGTGGAGCTGTTCTTGAACAGGGACAGATGCAAGGGCTGCCGCTACTGCGTGGAGATCTGCGCCCGGAAGACGTTGGCCATCGGCGACGAAATGAATGCCAAAGGGCATCTGCTGCCGAAGGTGGTGGAGAACGGGGAGTGCGCAGCTTGCGGCCTGTGCGCCATGATCTGCCCGGATTTCGCCATCTGGCTGTCCTCAGAGGATGAGGAGGCCTAGAGACCGATGGCTGAGGCGGCAGTTCTACAAGGGCAATTCTTCATCACCGGCGACGAAGCCTGCGCGGAAGGCGCTATCGCGGCCGGTTGCCGCTTCTTTGCCGGCTACCCCATAACGCCGGCCACTGAGATCGCCGAGCGCATGGCCCGTCGGCTCCCCCGGATCGGCGGCGTCTACGTCCAAATGGAGGATGAGATCGCCTCCATGAATGCCATCCTGGGGGCAGCGTGGGCGGGGGCCAAGTCTATGACGGCCACCTCGGGCCCCGGGTTCAGCCTGATGATGGAAAACATCGGCCTGGGCGTGATGCTGGAGACGCCGTGCGTGGTGGTCGATGTGCAGCGGGCCGGGCCTTCCACGGGACTTCCGACGCTGGTGGGCCAGGGCGATATCATGCAGGCCAAGTGGGGTTCCCACGGAGTGTACGAGATCATCGCCATCTCCCCGAGCTCTCCGCAGGAGATGTTCGATCTGACCATAACCGCCTTCAATCTCTCAGAGAAATACCGAGTGCCGGTGCTGGTCATGGCTGACGAGACCGTGGGGCACATGAGCGAAAAGGTGGTCATTAGACCGGCGAAGCCGGAGGAACTGGTGGAGCGCCGCCGCCCCACCGCCCCGCCCGGGAAGTACCTCCCCTACCAGCCGGACGCCGATCTGGTTCCCCCCATGGCTCTGGCCGGGGAAGGCTACCGCTTCCACGTCACCGGCCTGACGCATGATGAGAGGGGCTATCCCGCGATGACGGCCGAAGCGCACCAGAAGCTGGTGCGGCGGCTGGCGGACAAGATCCGGGTGAACCGGAAGGATATCAT
>DAIQQD010000304.1:0-1981 GCA_036787015.1 Chloroflexota bacterium | reverse complement strand
CTATCCTGATCGGGCCGAAGTCCGCCCTCACCACCGCACCGGGGAAGGCGGCGGATCTCTCCCCAATGACGACGTCTCCGATGACATAAGCCGCTTCACTGATGAAGGAAGACTCGGCGATCTTGGGTACTTTGTCACCCAGCGCTCTGATCATATCCGGCACCTCCGCTATGACTAGGATCATAGGTTGATTGCCGGCCATCGGTCAACCTTGATTTAACAGGCTTTCCGCGGTAATCTAAGGGACAGTCAAATCTGCAAGGGAGGCGAGCAAGGTGAAGAAGGAACTCATGGATATCCTGGCCTGCCCCATGTGTAAGGGAGACCTGAAACTGACCATCGTCGAAGAGGACCAGAAGGAAGTGCTTACCGGCTCGCTCCACTGCGCCAAGTGCAATGAGACCTATCCCATCGTGGACGCCATCCCCAACCTCCTGCCGCCGGACCTCAGAGACAAGACCAATCAGTCCTCATCCAAGAAGTAGGTCACGCAACTGCGCGGCGATTCCCATACCTGGACGCTCGTGAGAGCCACTCCCCTCCCCTTGATGACAGCCTGGAGTTGCCCGTAGACCGTGGAAGCGATGTTCTCCGAAGTCGGATTGATCTGATCGAAAGGCGCCACTTCATTCAGGCAGGTGTGGTCAAAGCCAGCCAGGATCTGCCCCAATTCTTCCCGCAACCTGGTGAAGTCATAGGCTATGCCGATGCGGTCCAGCTTCCTGGCCCTCAACCTGGCCACCACCCGGAAATGGTGGCCGTGCATCTTTTCGCATTTGCCTCGATAGCCCCTCAGGTAGTGGGCAGCCTCGAACTCGTGTTCCACCGAGATCTCATACATTCCACGCCTCCTGACTCCACACCCTGACTCCTTTAAGGCTCTTCAACCGGCTAACCATCTCCGTGACCGTCTGTCCGCTCACCGGGTGAACCAGCTTCGGGGCGATCTCCGCCAGAGGCACCAGCACGAAAGCCCGCTCCTGCATACGTGGATGTGGGATGACCAAATGGGGAATGTTGACCACTCTGTCTCCGTAGAAAAGGATGTCGATATCAATGGGCCGGGGTCCATTGACAAAGCTGGGCTTCCGCCCCATAGCCGCCTCGATTCTCTTAGCCAAACCCAGCAAGTCCTCAGGCGCCAGCGAGGTCCTTATACGGCAGACTGTATTGAGAAACACGGGCTGATTGCTGTGGTCCACCGGCTCCGTCACGTAGAGAGAAGAAGTCTTCTCTATCTTCACCCTCTGGGCCAACAAGTCAATCGCTCTGGCCACGTTCTGTTCCCGGTCTCCCAGGTTCGAGCCCAGGCCCAGATAGACCTCAACCATGGCTGGTTTCTGCTTCAAGGTAGCCTGCCCCTGACTACGGCGTCGCTCATGCGGCAGACCCTGACCATCTGCGCCACGTCATGGACGCGCACGATGTCGGCGCCTTTGGCGATACTGATGGCCACGGTCGCGGCTGTACCCTCCAGGCGCTGGTCAGGAGGCAGATTCAGCACCAGCCCAATCATCGATTTGCGGGACGTCCCGATCAAGATGGGCCTGTTCAGGCACTTGAACTCATCCAGGTGCCGCACGATCTCCAGATTCTGTTCCAGCGTCTTGCCGAAGCCGACGCCGGGATCGACGATGATGTTCTGCCGGGGCACCCCCCGGTCTACCGCCATGGCAACGCTCTTCTTCAGGCTGGCGATGACCTCCGGCACAATGTCCGCGCACTTCTTGTCGCGCTGGTTGCTCATCAGCACTATAGGCGCTTCGTGTTCGGCGGCCAGGTCCGCCAAGCGAGAATCATGCCCCAGCCCCCATATATCATTGATCATCTGGGCACCGGCAGAAAGCGCCCGCTGTGCCACCTCGTATCGGTAGGTGTCAACGCTGATCGGCACCGTCACCTCAGCAGCCAGCCTTTCGATCACCGGTATCACCCGGCGTAATTCTTCATCGGCCGACACGGGCTCTGCGTCCGGCCGGGT
>DAIQQD010000109.1:0-7108 GCA_036787015.1 Chloroflexota bacterium | reverse complement strand
GAGGTTGACAGCGTCCAGAATCAGGTGTGGGTATTGTGGACAACAAACGACTAATCTGTTAGAGGGGCCCGGCATGGCGTTGTAGTGAGGGCACCATCGCGTTCGGCACAACTGGGGCGGCGTAGCCAAGAAGGTTAAGGCGGGAGCTTGCATGGCTCTAAGCGGTGGTTCGAGTCCACTCGCCGCCTCCAAGAACTTCACCATTTCATCTCGGCTCTGCTCACCACGTGGGGCTGTAGCTTAACGGGAAAGCATCCTATGGAAGATGGGGGTTCGATTCCTTCCGGCTCCACGGACTTCTCTGGAACCGGGCCAGGTTAGTCTCCCATAGTTCTAGCCTGGCCCAACCTTCAGAATCGCGAGAACATCTGTGAATCGTGCCACACACTCGCCAAGTGCGCTAGGACTGCTTGTGAGGTTCGCAGGGTATCAGTTCCCCCCATATCTGTCATGCCCAGCACAGCACAATATCGCCTGTGGATTCAGCCGCCTACAAACCGCAAGGGGGACTAGTTCGTTGCCACTGATACCACACCGTAGGCCGCGGTGGCTTCTTCTACCTTGACCACCTTGTTGCCCTTAAGTATCTGAACTTTCAGTGTGCCACTTTGCGACTGCTTCTGGAACGTCGCCGAGACCGCCGTCCCGTTCGCCTCATATTGAGTTGGCACCGTCCCATAAACTGCCTTCGAACTGCAATTACTACCCTCAATCATGACCGAGTAACTGCCGCTGAAATCCAGGCCGCTTGTGCCAGAGACCCGTATGGTGAAATCCTGCGACGTGGGTATTGATGCGTAAGCATGACTGACGAAGACACCAATGATTATAGCGAACGCAAGTACCACCAAGACTATGCCCCCGATGTCTTGAGTAGTCTTCTTGACAGTTGCTCCTGAAATAGGTTTTGGCACCTCGCCAACTGCCGTACCACACCAGTTGCAGAATCTGTTGTCGTCTGGCATTTGCATGCCGCATTTCTTGCAGAGCATGGCTACCCCCTTACCAAGTGGTTGGGCAAACTCATCTACCGAGATGATACCAAACAGCACTAGTTGGAACAATGATGCTAATGGCTGAACTTGGCGGTACACGTGTGACTTTGCAGGAGTTGAGGTTGCCCTCTCTGTATCGAAGCTGAGGTTGACAGCCTCTACTATACTGGGTAGTGCTATCCTACAGGTCATGGCAAGACTAGCCATGAGAAGGAGGTGCAGGATGGGTAGGAAGCGGATTGTTCAACTGGTACTGTTCGCCTCAATAGCACTTCTCGCTGTTGCGCCGGTGGTAGGCTGTGGTACAGGACGAGGAGGTCTAAGCGTGCCAATCGAGATTGAGAACGCTGACCATGTAGGGGCCATATCTCTAAACCTGCTGTATGATTCCACAGTCTTGAAGGTTTCAGCGGTTGACTTGGGAGCCCTGGCAAACGGCAGCAGTGCACAGTGGGCAGTAGAAGCGCCAGGCCAACTGAAGGTAGTTGTACAGAATGCCAACATGAATGGCGATGGCACTTTGGTGACAGTGAAGTGTAAGGCTCTCAACACTACTCGTTCGAGCACGTTGGTCATTCAAGTCCTGGGGGCCATCGGTGCCGACACTGGCGAGGATGTTGAAACCCAGGTCACAGATGGCAGTTTCTCAGCAGCAGACGATTCCGTTGAGGCTCCAGTTATTAGCTTCGGCGCATAGCGCAATCCTGAGGACGAGGCCCCACCCCTTGAAGGTTGTGCCGGACACAGACTGCTCATTGCCCTGCCCCTTCAACCCCAGATGGTCACAGGGGGCATCTGAGACCGACCGACTTGCCTCTTTGATGCTGATCGGCTTTCCGATGTATGGCCAGCGTGAATTCGAATCCTCCGTGGCTTGCCATGCTGTGAACATACCGTGATGTGAGCGTCTGCACTTGAGACAGGGACGTTGTCCGCATGGTGTAGACTGCCAATGGAACTGCTTTGGGCTGAATTCAATAGGAGGAAACACTGAACATACTCGGACTGAACTACGCCTTTCATGACTCCACGGCCTGCCTCGTGGTTGACGGCAAGATTGCGGTTGCCATCGAAGAAGAGAGACTTACGCGCGAAAAGCATACGAGCGCCTTTCCGCAGAGGGCCGTAGAACGCTGCCTTTCCGTGGCTGGGCTCAATCCCAGAGATATCGACGCGGTGGCTGTCTCTATCAATCCCTCCGAGAACCGGGCAAAGAAGGCTTTCTATATGCTGGCACACGCGCCCAGCATCCCGCCATTTCGCGTGATCGAAGTGGGCATAGGCGTAATCAAGGGGTCTGATTTCGGGAACTGGTATCACACCATGTGGCCGAAGAAGGCCCCCAAGGTCTATTCCGTGCCACATCATGTGGCACATGCCGCCGGCACATTCCTGGTTTCACCTTACGAGGACGCGGCTATTATGAGCATCGACGGTTCAGGCGAATGGGCTACGTCCTTTCTCGGGCAAGGCAACGGTAGTCAAGTCACCTGTTTCTCTGAGAGCTTCTTTCCCAACTCGCTGGGCTTTTTCTACGAGGCGGCAACGCAGTTTTGCGGCTTTCGCCCCAACTATGACGAAGGCAAAACGATGGGACTCGCGCCGTTCGGCGACCCCGAGGTTTACAGAAAGACGGTTGACCGGATGGCAACGGTCGACGCAAAAGGTACTATCAGAATAGATCTGTCCTATTTCAAGTATCAGTTCTGGCACAGCCAGCGTTGCTCACCCAAGTTCATCGCCGCCTTCGGCAGTCCACGGACCGGCAAAGAGTTCGAAACCAACCACAAGAACGTCGCAGCTGCGTTTCAGAAGGTGTTGGAGGAACGGGCATTGAATCTGTGCGCTATTCTGCGTAAAAGGAGCAAGAGCCGCCATCTGATTATCGCCGGAGGCGTCGCACTCAACAGTGTGATGAACGGACGAATCCTGCGGGAAGCCGGGTTTGATGATATCTATGTGATGCCCGCCGCGGGAGACAACGGCACCGCTATCGGGGCAGCCTTTCATGTCTACAATACGGTACTGAACCAGCCACGCGTATTCGTGCACGACAATCCCTTCTTGGGCACGTCCTACTCCGATGAATACGTCGGAAAGCTGATCAGCGACTGCAAACTGTCCGCCAGACGACATGATGACATCTCGTCCGTTGCAGCCCGAATGCTTGCGGACGGCAGAATCCTCGGCTGGTTTCAGGGACGTATGGAAATCGGGCCCCGTGCCCTGGGCAATCGCAGCATTCTGGCCAATCCGACTCTGCGCTCTATGAAGGACAAGATCAACGCCGAAGTCAAGCACCGCGAAGCCTTCCGCCCGTTTGCGCCGTCCGTTCCAGTGGAAGCCAAAGACACGTATTTCGATATCATAGGCGAAAGCCCCGTCATGCTCAAAGTCTGTCCAGTCAAACCACAGATGCGCGATCTCCTGCCCGCAATCACCCACGTCGACGGCTCAGCGCGGCTGCACACGGTGAGCAAGGCCATTAATCCGATATTCCACAATCTGCTCGAAGGATTCGGCGCTTTAACCGGGACACCGGTGTTGCTCAACACTAGTTTCAACATTCAGGGTGAACCTATCGTGGAGTCTCCGGAAGACGCGATCCGTTGCTTCTTTTCCACGGGTCTGGACGCGCTGGTTATGGGAAGTTTCTTGATCACCAAGTACTAACGGACCGAGGCAACAGTGCGCGCACATTTGCCGATTGACTGACAAGAAATCGCTCTCCGGGCGGTACGGACTCGCGCCCAACGGGATCGGCCTAGTCTCCATCGCAGGCCTGCAATCCTATTCTCAGGCTCCCTTCCTTACCCCTTCCGCCCCAGATGGTCATGGGGCGCGTACACAAGGTTCTGCAACAAGGGAACCTTTGTATCCAAGCTCGGGTTGAGCAGCGTGGACTAACGGCTTCAATCGTTGACACCACCACACGGGCGTGATATTGTTCATGACACCTCAGAGCCTCTCCTTAAGAAACGTGCACACAGGGCCGCATGAGGTAGCGCACATGCTAGCAACTCAATACCAAGACTATATGGCTGGCTTTCTGAAGAAGGTGATTGATGAGATTGGCCCACGTGGGGCCTGCAGCGAGGAGGAAGAGAAACTAGGACGCCTTCTGCTCAAGGAATGGACGCCCATTTGTGACACGGTTGCTGTGGAGTCTTTCACCTGCAGTCCAGGCGCCTATATGGGTCATCTGCGCTTGTCAGTACTGTTCTATTTGGTCGCAGTCATCTTGTACTGGTTCTGCCCGTCGGTCTCCTTTGCCTTGGTTGCCCTCAGCCTTATCATACCGCTCCTTGAATCGAGGGGACCCCACGAAGTCGTCGACTTTCTGTTCGCACGGAAACGCGGTAACAACATTGTGGGAGTAATCCGGACCCGTGAAGAAGTTAGGCAGAGGGTTATTGTCAGCGCCCACCAGGATTCAGCAAATGAGTTCTACCTTCTGTATCGCCTGAGGAGCGCTGCCCTTGTTCTCATGGCGATCGCTTTCTTAGGCGTCCTTCTGATCCTCGGCGGCAGTTTGGCTAGGACTGTAGCATATTTCACTGGCTCCGCTGATGCCACGGTCTACGTGGTGATCGGGATTGTAGCAATTGCGCTCACACCCGTGGTGGGTGCGACATTCCTCTTCTATACCAACAGATTTGTCCCCGGCGCCATGGACGACATGGCCGGGGTTTCTGTCGTTGCTGGGTTGGGCAAGTGTCTGGATGAAGCAGAGATGTCAGGACACTCCTCTCTTAGAAGGACCGAGGTAGTGTTGCTAGCTACGTCGTCCGAAGAATCCGGCATGCGAGGGGCCAAGAGGTATGTCGAGAAACATCTGAAGGAGTTGAGGGAGATTCCGACATACGGCTTATTCCTGGAGTGCATCTGCGATGAGAAGTTTCTCACCGTGATCGACCGCGAGCCTCTCGCGGGAACTCGTCACGACCCTCATCTGGTGAAGGTTGCTCAGGAGGTGGCTGCCAAACGTGGCTGGCCCATAAGAACCAGGGAGATCGGGGTGGGTTTCAGCGATGCCTCAGCCTTCTCACTGAAGGGCATTTCTGCCATATGCTTGCTCTGCGCCGACATTTCCAAAGTCCAGCTACTGCCAAACTACCACAACCGCAATGACGTCTACGAGCACATACATCCCATGTCACTCAGCGTATCCCTCCAGATGGTGATTGACATCATCGAGCGCGTCGACAGGGATGGGAATCCATAGAGGTCCACTTTCGCCTTGGTCAAACTGACCTTTGTAAACAAGCTGAGGTTGGGTGGTACAATGTGGCCAGGATTGCGCTAGGCTCCAGTCAACAGGGAGGCAGGGATATGGGAATTGAGAGAATCAAGATGCCGGCTGATGTCTGCCATGAAGGGGAAGAACAGAGGGCTAATTCAAATATCTGAGGACAAGAAGACTGGCAACTTCGTGGTCATTGTGGGTAAGGGCATACACAGACAATGGGGAGTGTTCAACCTGCCTCAGGGACTCTGGCAAATAACATGCAAGAAGGAAGAGGTCAAAGAGGCTGTAGACAAACTCCTGACGGAGCAGATACTGACGGAATAGGTCAGCGCATTCTATCTGAGTAGCCTCTACCGGTCTACTGTCTCGCCACCCCCATCCCCTTGTAGAACCTCAGCCTGTCCTGACAGGTTGACACTCTCCATTCTCTGGTGCTATGGTCACAGGCGACTGCAACCAACAGGGGTGAGATGACCCAGAAGCGGATCGTTAGACTGGCGGCGTTTCTGTTTATTGCGATGGCGCTCGCTTTTGCTATGGGCGAGACTCGCGTCTCAAACTGCAATTGCGGTTTCGCTGTTCCCTGAGAATTCGGCCTGTCCTCCCCCCACCCCTTCAGCCCCAGATGGTCACAGGGAGCGTATGCGAGGCCATCGGCATAGTTCGAGCGACTAATTGGGCAGAGGGGCGCAGAACCACTATCTGTATGTGGTCACTTGGGTAGTGGGGAGTCAATAGTGAAACCGACCTTTCGAGGTCGGGTTTTCTTTTGTGGGAGGTCTCTGATGTTCGACATGGCGAAGTGGGACGAGTATCTCATGGAATACTGCCAGAACGCACAGGAAGACGGCGCGACTCCCTGCGACCTTCTAGAACTGCTGCATCTCCAGTCCGGACGCCTGATGCCACGAATCAAAGCAGAAGAAGTCTACAAAGTCAATTTGACTGAATATGCGAGGAAGAACCAAGGCTGAAGGCACCTGACACCAATGCTTCGTTAGCACGAGGCATCTCTAGGAGGAAGTCATGCTGAAGAACTGGAGATTCTGGTTTGCAGTGAAACGACCACAGAACGAGGTCCTAAGCATAAAAGAGGAGGAACCTGAGACAACCTACACAATCCACTGCAATGGCCTGCCCTCACTAGTTGTACCACTTCATAAGGCACAGTTGCCAGAGTTGGAGGAGGACGAATCGTCTCGGTAATCGACGGAGTAGCCTAGAGAACCATGAGGCCGACGTCACTCATTTATTGGGGGGGATTATGGCAGAAGAAGATCAACAGAATCAGGAAGCAAAACCACAGCCAAGACGGGACACCAAGAAGATCAGCAGGAACGGGGCATACACCATCCCTGCTCAGATGTTCCAGTCGGCTCATACACCACAACCGTTTGGCAGGTGTTCAGAATGGCAATAGGTACGAGAAGAAGATACCTGCGACAGGACCCTCGCTACGAGCTCATGCTTGGGGCCACCTTCAAGAGTATTGGTGGCTACCTTGACGCATGCTGCCTGAGAAACGCCGATACAGATGACGGTTGCGCCGAGTGGCTGAAATGCCGCAAGTGGTGGGACAGGAAGTGTGACCGCACCCGTCCCGGACTCTCCGAAGCAGAGATAGTGGCCATTATCGCACAGTTTGAGGAGGATCGAGAGCGCTGGCTGGAAAGAAGCTCGGCACCAGTATCGTCTCATCGTCGCCTGCCTGTCAGTTGCTAGGACCCCCACTGTGATGATGCCTGTTCCTATCCTCCTTACTAGGGCCAGGTTAGTTTCCACTCGCTAGCCTGGCCCTTACTTCAGCCCCACTGGACACCCCCTCTGTATCCAAGCTGAGGTTGGGGCATGCTAGAATCCAAGA
>DAIQQD010000108.1:0-7133 GCA_036787015.1 Chloroflexota bacterium | reverse complement strand
CCCGGTTCTTCCTGAAATACGATATATGGTTGACGCCTACTATCACCGAGCCACCAGTGCCGCTAGGATCGTTTGACCCTACTCCGGAGAGTCCCCTGCGAGGGTTGCTCCGGACGTCGTCCCTTATGCCTTTCACACCTGTCTGCAACTTCACAGGGCAGCCCGGCATGTCGGTGCCGCTGTTCTGGAATACTGACGGCTTGCCGATAGGTACTCAATTTGTGGCTCGCTTTGGAGACGAGGCGACCTTGTTCCGCCTGGCGGCTCAGTTGGAGGCAGCGCGGCCTTGGGCTAATCGGAAACCGCCACTGTCCGCTGGTGAATGACCCGGAAGCTAAGTCCCAACAAGCAACCATGTCTGTTACCATCGCCCGTGAGTGGCAAGCCAACTACATAGGAGCTAAACGAAGCCAACAGCCAGCGCACCTCTGTTTCTCAATAGACGCAGGACTCTTTGGGGCGATGGGGTTCGACTCTCCCTAGTTCCCCCACACCCTTGACAAAATCCACTAATATAGGTACATTTGTACCTATAGAGGGCAAAATGGCTCGACTTCCACCAAAATGCCAGCAATCACTCGAATTCATTCGCCGGTTCACACAGGAGAAGGGGTATGCGCCTACTATCAGAGAGATCCGCCAGGGCCGTCATACCTCATCTATCTCCTCGGTGCAACACAATCTCAAGCTGCTGGAAAGGGAAGGCTATATTAGACGCGCCCCCGGCATAAGCAGGAACATCACCCTGACCGAGAGGGCAGAAGCTGCGCGTAAGGTGCCTCTCCTGGGCTACATTGCCGCTGGTCAGCCTATCCCCGTGCCTCAGTCTGACACTTGGCACGAGGCACCCCTAGAGATGCTGGAAGTTCCGGCTGACATGGCTTCCGAAAAAGGCAACGTCTATGCTCTGGAGGTCCAAGGGCTGTCCATGATTGACGCCCTCATCAATGACGCTGATGTTGTTGTCATGCAGGCCACCAATACTGTGAATAATGGTGAAATGGCGGCAGTGTGGCTCAAGGCAGAACAAGAGGTCACTTTGAAAAAGTTCTACCGGGAGCGCGACCGCATCCGCCTACAGCCAGCCAACAGTCAAATGAAACCTATGTACCACGACCCGGAAAACGTAGAGGTCCAAGGAAGGGTAATCGGCGTCATCCGTAGACTAACGAGATCAACCTGAAACCTACCCCTTAACCCGCGGCAGAGGACGATCATGACTATTCTTTGTCTCATCATTCCCCACCTACCAGTACAATGGGAGTTGAAGAGGCATCCCGAGCTGGCGCAGACTGCGCTGGTCATCGGTGGATTCCCGCATGAGCACAAGACCGTATTCGACTGCTCCGAGGAGGCTACTGCAAATAGCATTTCCCCTGGAATGACTCTAAGACAGGCCTCACATCGCTGCCCTGATGCCGTTTTTCTCCCCATCGACGAAGCCGGGTATGACAGGGCTTGTGCTGAAGTACTGGATGTCCTGGACCAGTTCAGCCCTATAGTTGAGGCAGACAGCCCAGACAGAGCCTTCCTTGATGTCTCAGGCACGGAACATTTGTTCGGCCCCGCTGAAAATCTGGCTAGTCAAGTCAGCAATGAGATCATCCATAAAACCGGGATACAGTCTCAGATCGGCATAGCCAGCAATAAGTTCGTGGCTAGTATAGCTGCGTCGCAGGCTTCCACCAGATCGCTGATACTGACAAGCAGCCAGGAACAGAGCTTCCTGCGGCCATTACCCACCGAGTTGTTGCCTATTGCACCGGAAGCCATAACCTGGCTCAAACGGTTGGGTCTGCGCACTATGGGACAGGTGGCAGACTTGCCAATAAACGCCCTAGATAGCCAACTAGGCCAGGATGGCCTGATGGCCCACCGCCTGGCTAAGGGGATAGACAAGAGGGCTGTGAAGCCTAGACTCAGACCCGATGTGCTGGAGCAGTCGCTATCGTTCGATCATCCATTAGTGGACATGGATGCACTACTGGCGGCTATCGGCAGTCTTCTGGGGAAACTGGTCCCTGTATTGAGGAGCCGCTACCAGGTCTGTCACCAGATAAGGCTCCGCTTCTGTTTCGACAATGGAAGAGCATGGCAGGACACTGTGGTACTGAAGACACCCCTGGACTCGGAGCAGGAAATGCTGGGTATATTGAAGCGTCATCTGGAAACAACCTCTCTGCCTGAAGGACTAGCGGAGATTAAGTTGGCTCTGGCTAGGCTCGGCAGGGAATTCGGCCAGCAGTCGCCCCTCTCAACAGGCACCAGAGGCCATCAACAGGAAGCCCTGCAGCGCCTGGAGAGGAACCTGGAGCACAAGCTCGGCCACAGCCCGCTCAAGAGAGTGGTGGAACTCGATCCCGACTCCCGCATACCGGAGCGCCGGTTGGCTCTCATGGATGCCCACTTCAATGGATAGAGGTTGCAGATATGGTCACGCCGTTGAATGCGCCCAGAGACATTCGAGTTGTAGTCGACGATCACGGCAGTCTTACATTCGTCTGGTTCAAAGGGCGACAGAGGCGGGTAGTCCGCATCAGGAACATATGGCGCATTGATGATGAGTGGTGGCGACAGGAGATATCACGCCGCTACTTCGAGTTGGAGTTGAGCGACGGCACGGTTACCACCATATTTCAGGACCTGATCTCCAAAACCTGGTGCTGGCAAAGGTGCTAAACATGTACGTTGAGCTTCACTGCCACAGCCACTTCTCTTTTCTCGATGGGGCCTCTTCTCCTGACGATCTGGTGTCCAGAGCTGGGGAACTAGGCATGTCTGCTCTGGCCCTGACTGACCACAACGGGCTGTACGGTATAGTGAAGTTCCGCAACGCGGCCAACGAGCAGGGAATCAAGCCGGTCATCGGTGCAGAGATGACGCTTGATGGTGGTTACCACATCACTTTGTTGGCCAAGAATATGACAGGCTACTCCAACCTCTGTCGCCTTATCAGCCAAGCCCAAGTTGGTCACAGCAAGGGTCAGGCTTCCCTGAGTCCGGCCATGCTGGAGAGCTACCACGATGGGCTTTTCTGCCTCTCCGGTTGCGAGAAGGGGGAAATCCCCTGCCTCATCCTGAATGACAGAAGAGACGAAGCCATCAAGGCAGCCCGTCGGTACTTCGATATCTTTGACCAAGACTTCTACATCGAGCTTCATAACAACCTCTGTCCCAAGGATCAGCGGCTCTGCCGTGACTTGGTGGGTCTAGCTTCCAGTCTAGGGATCGGTTGCGTGGCCACGAACAACGTGCACTATGCCCGCAGAGAAGGCCACCACCTGCAGGATATCCTGGTCTGCATTAGAAACCGCAGCACACTAGACAGCTCCCACCACCTGCGGCGACCCAATTCCGAATACTATCTCAAGTCTGTTGAGGAGATGGCCAGATTGTTTGTCGAATACCCTCAAGCCGTGGCCAACACCCTGCGGATAGCAAAGGAATGTAACCTGGACCCAGACCTGTCCATCCACCGCTTCCCCGATTTCTCAGCGCTGCCAGGTGAGACTGCTGACACCTATCTGGAGAAGCTCTGCGGGGAGCAGGTTCGTCACAAATACCAGCCCGTGACGGAGGAAGTGGAGCGGCGGCTGAAAGACGAACTGCGCCTTATACACAAGCTGGGTTTAGCTGGCTATTTCTTAACGGTATGGGACATCATGGAGTACGCCAAGAGAAATGATATTCCAGCCCAAGGCAGAGGCTCGGCGGCCAGTTCCATCGTGACCCATGTCCTCGGCATCACCCGCGTCGATCCCATAAAGCAACGACTCTTTGCTGGCCGTTTTCTCAACGACGAGATGTCGGCTATACCCGATATTGATATCGACATTGCCTCTGACAGAGGAGACCAGCGGGAGAAGCTCATCCAGTATATCTATCAGAAGTACGGCCCGGGTCATGCTGCCATGCTGTGCAACGTGGTAACCTACAAGGCTCGCAACACGGTGAGGGAAGTGGGCAAGGCTATGGGTTTGCCTCCTGACCTTATCGATAGGGTGGCTCGGTCTCTGGACGTATACTCTGCGGCGAATGTGAAAGAAAGCCTGTCCGGACTAACTGAGTTCCAGAGCTGTTTGGGATCACAGTCTTGGGAGCAGTTCCTGGAGATGTGCCGCCAGATAGCCGATTTCCCAAGACACCTGGGTATCCATGTAGGCGGAATGATTATCTCTACTACACCCTTGAGCGACATCGTGCCCCTGGAGAAGGCCTCTATGCCGGGCCGCGTAGTGACCCAGTGGGATAAAGACGACATCAGCGATGTCGGTCTAGTCAAGATCGATCTGCTCGGCCTGCGCATGCTTTCTCTTATTCATGAGGCTGTTGACTTGATCAGGCAGAGCCGGGGTAAAGACCTGAACCTGGATAACATCCCGTTGAACGATCTGCGCGTCTACAACATGCTATGTCGAGGAGACACGCTGGGCGTGTTCCAAGTGGAATCGCGGGCACAGCAGGCCACTCTCCCCCGTTCCCGGCCCCGTTGCTTCGAGGACTTAGTTGCCGAAGTGGCCATCATAAGGCCCGGACCTATCCAAGGCAACGCTGTCCATCCCTATCTGAGCCGTAGGCAAGGAAAGGAAAAGGTGACTTATCTTCACCCCAGCCTGGAGCCGGTGCTCAAGGAGACTCTGGGGGTCATCATCTATCAGGAACAGGTGATACAGGTGGCTATGGTCATAGCTGGCTTCACTCCAGGCCAAGCAGACTCCCTGCGCCGGGCCATGAGCCGCAAGCGCTCCAGAGAGGCTATGGAGAAGCTGAGAGAGGGATTCATGGATGGCGCTCGTAGAAACGGCATAGATGAGAAGGTGGCCAGTATAGCCTTTCAGCAGATCGCCAGCTTTGCGGAGTTTGGATTCTGTAAGGCCCACGCGGCGGCTCTGGCGGAGACTACCTACCGTTCCGCCTGGCTAAAGCTCTACTACCCATGTGAATACTATTGTGCTCTGCTCAACTGCCAGCCTATGGGCTTCTATTCCCCGGAAGTCATCGTCAACTACGCCAAGCAAAAGAGCATCGAGGTATTGCCTGTTGACATCAACTTCAGCCGTGCCGGGTGCACAGTGGAAGAAAGAAAGATAAGGCTGGGCTTCCGCTATGTGAAGGCCGTGGGTGATAAAGCCTGGCAAAGGATGGAAGAGGGGCGAAGACAAGGCTTATACACCTCGCTGGATGACTTCTACACTAGAACTAGGCTGGATCGAGAAGCAGTGGAAAACTTGGTCATGGTGGGCGCGTTTGATTTTCTCCGTGCACCTCGGCGGCAGCTACTGTGGCGGCTAGGAATTTTGGTACAGCAGCCGCCTGATGCAATGCCTCTAAGTTTACCGCTACCCGAAGTACGCCTGCCGGAAATGACACTGGTGGATGAGGTATCTGCGGATTACCAGGTGCAGGGCCTATCTGCCAGACACCATCCGATGGAGGTATTTCGTTCCAATATCGAGGGAGTCATCAAGAGCTGTAACTTGGCTGCTACCAGCTCGGGTGCAAAGGTGAGAGTGGCGGGCTGTGTAGTATGCCGACAAGCGCCGGGTACGGCCAAGGGACACGTCTTCATGACGCTGGAAGATGAACAGGGTCTGATTAACGTTATCCTCAGACCGAACGTCTATGAGAAGTACCGTCAGGTCGCTCGGCTGGCCCCAATAATCCTGGTGGAGGGAGTCCTTCAGAAGCACAGTGGGGTGATCAACGTAGTAGCCATGCACATGCAGTCCATCCAACACCATCAAGAGGAGTTACCTCAAACAATGCCAGTGTCCAGGGTTAGGAACTTCGCCTGACCAAAACGACGCTGCTGACCCTGCCCGCCTGCGCACCTGTGTTAGAATTGCACCACAACTCCAGAACAAGGAGCGGCAAATAGGCGAAATCCTCGTTGGCACCTGCTCCTGGACAGACCCTACGTTGATCAAATCCGGGCGCTTCTATCCGGCCTCCGCCAAATCAGCAGAAGCCCGACTCCAGTTCTATGCCAGCCAGTTTCAACTGGTTGAGGTGGACAGCACATACTATGCCATGCCCAACGAAGCGACCGCCAAGCTCTGGGTAGAGCGAACGGGTGCAGCGTTCACTTTCGACATCAAGGCCTTCCGGCTGTTCACGATGCACCCGACTCCTCTCACTTCACTTCCCAAAGACATCAGAGAGGCGTTGCCCAAAGATACTGCGCAGAAGAAGAACATCTATCAGAAGGACCTGCCTTCCGAAGCAGTCAAAGAGCTATGGGGGCGCTTCGAGAGAGCACTTCTTCCCCTAGACAGCGCTGGCAAGCTGGGAGTCGTTCTCTTTCAGTTTCCACCCTGGTACTACCCCGGAGACGAGCAACGGGACTACATGCTCTCCTGCACAGAAAAGCTGAGGCAGTACCGAATCGCCATCGAGTTCCGCCACAACTCCTGGGTCAACGAAAAGAACAGGGAAAGGACGCTGGCCTTCCTACGGGACAACAGGCTACCCTTCGTCTGCGTCGATGAACCTCAAGGGTTCAAGTCCAGCGTACCCCCCATAGCCGAGGCGACTTCAGACGTGTCGTTAGTACGCTTCCACGGTCGCAATCGGGAGACATGGGAGAAGCAAGGGATTGGCCCAGCCGAGCGATTCAACTACCTCTATTCGGAAGAAGAGCTTCGTGAATGGTCACCGAAGCTCAAAGAGCTCGCCGACAAGACGAAGCAATGCCACGTGCTCTTCAACAACTGCTACGAAGACAAGGCCGTGGCTAACGCCCGCCAGATGCGACTCATGGTTGACTAGCAACCGAATGTGGTGACTACAACTGCTCCCAAGGAACTCTAAGCGAACCCCACTGCTAGTGCCCCTCTATCTTTCAACAGGCACAAGACACTTTGGTGTGATGGGCTTCGAGTCTCCCCCGTCTCCACCAGAAACACGCACGAGCCTCCGGGGAGTTCTCTGGAGGCTCATTTAGCAGCATGACCCCCGAACCTTCTTTGGTGGCCGCCACGTGGAATACAGGCCGAAAAGGCGGCTTCGGTTTGATAGCGACTATGCGTTTCTCTTGCTTGGCATCCACATAGACCGCATCCAACATGGTCAGCAGGAGCTTCCGGCGTTCGGCCAGGTTGGCTTCTGTCCACAACTTGGGCAAGTCCTGGATC
>DAIQQD010000107.1:0-7175 GCA_036787015.1 Chloroflexota bacterium | reverse complement strand
GCCGCGAATCCGCACAGCGCCACGATGTCTATCCAGATGCCACCGATGCCCCAGCCCCGCAGCATGACGGAGCGGGTGGCGTCCACGGCATAGGACGGAGGGATCGCGTAGGAAAGCGGCCTCAGCCAACCTGGTATCGCCTCGACGGGCCAGAAAATGCCTGCCAGCAGAAACGTGGGCAGCACTATGAGCGGGAAGAACTGGATGGCCTGCGCCTCTCTCTTTGCCAGGCTGGAGAGTAGTATGCCCAGGCTGAGGCTCACGATGGCCAGCAGGGCAATGACGGCAAACGCCAGCACTATGTTTCCCACTATCATGATGTCGAAGGCCGCCACGCCTATGACCAGAAGCACCACCGTCTGCAACATGCCGATGATGCTGAAGGCAATAGCATAGCCCACGACAAGCTCGCTCTCTCTGAGGGGCGTGGACTGCAGCCTTTCCAGGTTGCCGGAGGTCCGTTCTCCCACGAAGGAAATGAGAGTAAGGAGGGTCGTAAGCATGAAAACCACGAAAGCCATGATGCCGGGCACAAAGAAATCCATGAACTTGGCGCCCTTTCCGTAGATGGCGTCGTCTGCATCCACCTTCATGGGAAGGTCCTGTCCCGCTTCCTTGGCCGTCTGCAATATGGCGTCAGTGACGCTCTTGGTTATCGCGTTGGCCACGTTCACATTGCTTCTGTCTTCTCTCACCCGGATGGTGGTGTCGCCCGGGTATGATGAATCGAGTCTCTTCATGAGCAGGCTTTCGGTGAAGCGTTCAGGAAAGATGATTACGGCATAGGCGTCACCGTCTTCTACGCGGCTAACCCCTTCCTGAACATCGTCAACGTAGCCAATCTTGAGGACCTCGTCATCGAAATTCGAAATGATGGTCTGTGAAATCGATACGGTGGCATTATCCAGGTTAACCACCACCACGTTCACATCCTCCACGTCGCCGCTGAACGCCAAGCCAAAGACGCACATGGCGACGATGGGCGCCAGGAACATCAAGGCCACGGTGCGCCGGTCATGCCTCAGGCCCCTGAATATCCGTCTGGTTATGGCCAAAGCCCTGTGAATGTTCATGATCCAGCGCCCCCTCTCTTGGCCAGCGCCAGGAAGGCCTCCTCGAGGTTGGCGGCACCGGCTGACTTGATCACATCGGCGGGTGTACCTTCGGCCAGGAGTTGCCCCTGCCTCAGAAGCGCTATCCGGTCGCAATGCTGGGCCTCGTCCATGTAGTGCGTTGTCAGCACGATGGTGACGCCCCCTTTCTTCAGCAGGTCGAAGTACTCCCAGAACGAAGCCCTCAACTCCGGGTCAACGCCCACGGTGGGCTCATCGAGGAAGAGGAGTTCTGGCTCATGTATCATGCTGCAAGCCAGTGACACCCTATGTTTCATGCCTCCGCTCAGGTTGGACACCAGCGAATCCTTCCATTTCTGCAGAGCCACGAAATCCAGCAATTCCTTCTCCCTCTCTGCGATCCTGCTCTTGGACAGGCCGAACAACTCGCCGTACAGTGTCAGGTTGCCGTGTACCGTCAGATCGAGATAGAGGGCTGTCTCCTGGGGCATGTATCCGATGTCGTGCAGAATGCTTCTGTCTGGCACTTTCTTGCCCAGGACAGACCCTTCACCGCCGCTGGGCTTGAGCAGGCCGCAGAGTATCTTGATGGCGGTGGTCTTGCCGGCACCGTTCGGCCCCAGGAGCCCGTGGATGGTCCCCTTCTCGATGCTCAGATTCAGGTTGTCCAGCGCGGTGAATGAGCCGAACTTCTTCGTCAGGCCTTTCATTTCGACAGCAAATGACTGCATCTCTTCACTCCGTCTCCAATCATCGCTTCTTATTCCTCCGTCGGATCGCTCTCCCTCGCCTTGACTCCCTCCAAGGCGATGCCTGCCAGTTGCGCCGCCAGTTCCTCGGTGGGAATGCCCCGGCAGGGGCTCTCTTCTCCCTCGATCATGGCCAGCACGGCGAAGCCAATGGCCATCCCCGCCAGTGCCCGCACCGTGACCTCCGCCTTCATGGGTCGAAAGGCTCCGGCGTCAATCCTCGATGCCACGCGCTTCTCAGCCCGGCTCAGAGCCGGCTGAACAACCTTCCGGGCCCATTGCCGCCGGAGATCCTGGTCGCGATACACCTCGCCGACCAGGAACAGAAACTTGTCGGCATTCTGACTGAGCATAGTCAATCGGTCCTGCACCAGCGCTCTGAAGAACGCCTTGTCGTCCACTTCAGGCGACTGCTCCATTATCTTCAGAAAAGGCTCACTCAGGATGCGAGTGGCCAGAATGGACACCAGAATCTCCCTCTTGCTGGAGTAGTAGTTGTAGATAGTGCCAACCGCCACGCCACCTTCACGGGCGATGTCGGGTATAGTGGATTCGCCATAGCCTTTTCTGGAGAAGACGGCCAGCGCCGCATCCAGAATCTGCTTCTGGCGATGCTCCGTGACCAGTTCCTTCTTCTGGCTTCGACTTGCCATTTCCGCCTCCGGATATATGACTGAACGTTCATTCATTATTGTAATTAGCCATTGTGCCTGTGTCAATGCTCCGGGGCCTACGGGTGGGGAGATGGAGTCTGATGCCTGGCGCGACTAAAGGCATATGGGGTTTGCATGGTGCGTAATACAATTCCAGGGCCTAGATAGAATGATGCGGAGAGCCGCAAGTTGGGGCCCCTTGACTTCGTGCCGGACGGGGCCTAAGATTCACCTCGGATGCCGATGCATCGTGAGGAGGAGTTGGTGAGGTGAGCATGAACACTGTGCTCTTAGTGCTAGCCATTGTCGCCATAGGCTATCTTATCGGCAGTATCCCCACTGCCAACATCATCATGCACTTGTTCGCCAAGAAGGATCTGCGTCAGGTGGGCACCGGCAATGTGACTTCGACCGCGGTCATGATCCATGCCGGCAAGCTGCCCGGCATAATATCGCTGATCGGGGAGATACTGAAGACCCTTCTCTGCCTTGCCATAGCCGGGTTGCTGGTGGGCGATCTCTGGGCATATCTACTGATCATGGTGGCAGCCTCGGTGGGCCAGATATGGAGCGTCTGGCTGGGGTGGACCGGCGGCCAGGCGCAGACCATCTTCATCACCGGCTTCCTGGTGCTCTGTCCGGTGGCCATGGCCCTGGCGGCTTTGACCTTCATCGGAAGCTTTCTCATCACGAAGCGGTTCTACTGGAGCAACACCGTGTTCCACCTGGCTGCTCCGTCGTGCCTGCTGCTGGCCTGGTTTGTCAACCCCGCTCCATTTGGGCTTGGCTACCATTCCTGGGGCTATGCGCTCGCCTGCACGGTGCTCTGCGGCATCTTCCTCTTGAGGCACCAAACCGATACAGACGACGTAGTCCAGACTGAGGCCTGGGGAGGCTACAGCCACTAGCAGCACAAGACATGTGGCATATCTACTTAGGCGCTGTCACACTAGGGCTTTCAGTACTTCTGATCAACCTCCTCCTGAATCTGAGGGCCCTCCACAAGCTGGGATCCGAGAAGGGCAAGCTCCCAGTGGATTTGCCGTGCATCTCGATTCTGATTCCGGCCAGAGACGAGGAGGAGGACATTGTGCCCTGCCTGGAGTCCCTGAGGAAGCAGGACTATCCGGCCTACGAAATCCTGGTGCTGGATGACAATTCCACGGACCGGACGGCCGAGAGGGTCGCCGAGGTCGCTGCCAAAGACCCTCGGGTCAAGCTAGTTCGGGGCAAGCCGCTGCCGCGGGGATGGGCAGGGAAGCCCTATGCCTGCCATCAACTGGCGGCGCAGGCCAAGGGGTCATGGCTGCTCTTTACTGACGCTGACACCATTCACGCGCCGACGATGCTAAGCAGCGCCATGGCCTATGCCCACGAGCACAAGCTGTCGCTGATCTCGGGGTTGCCTCTTCAGAAGACGGTGTCTTTCAGCCAGCGGGTGGCTGTCCCCGCCATGTACTTCCTCATTCTGTGCGGCATGCCTTTGTGGTGGGTGCAAGGCGCCCGCCGTCCCAGACCGGGCCTGGTCATCGGCCAGTTCATCTTCGTCTCTGCTGCGGACTACCACGAAGTGGGAGGGCACGAGGCGGTCAGATCGAAGATACTGGAGGACATCTGGCTGGGCTTCACCATGGCCCGCCACGGCAAGCGGATGGGAGTCGTCGACCTGTCCGGCATGGTGTCCGGTGAGTTCGGCGATCTTTGGGAGGGATTCGGGAAGTTCGCCTACTCCATCGCTTCCCTCGGCACCTGGCTGTTCGTGCTGATAGCCTTGGGGGCGCTGGGACTGTTCGTCGCGCCTTTCGTCATGATGGCGTCCCACCTCTCTCCCTGGCTCCCCAAATTCGGCGATTGGTTCGCCATTATTGTGGCGCAAGTGGTGCTCTTACTGGTGATGCGGGTCCTGGTTGACCGCCGCTTCAGCTACAAGCGCCTCTACTTCGTATCGCTCCCGGCCGGCGTTTTGTTTCTGCTGGCCTCCGGCGTCTGGGCCTGGAAGAAGCGCCATACCGGAGGCGGTGTGTCGTGGAAAGACCGCACTTACAAGCCCGACACAAAGGTTCAGTAGAACCGCCGTTGCCCGCTACCGATCGATAGCCGACCTCAGTTCCCTGACGAAGCTCTGAAGGCTGGCCGTCGAACCTTCGCCCATCAGATTCACGATCCGGCTTCCGACGATGACCCCGTCGGCTATCTTGGCGACCTGGCTGGCCTGCCTGGCGTTGGAGATGCCGAACCCTACGCACAGCGGCAACCTGGTGGCGCGCCGCACTCTGGCGGCGAACTCGCCCAGGCCGGGCGGCAGTTCATCTCTGGCTCCCGTGACGCCCGCTACCGAAGCGAGGTACACGAAGCCTCGCGACCGGCCGGCTGCCAGCATGATGCGCTCGTCGGTGCTGGTCGGGGCCAGGATGTAGATCAGGTCGAGGCCGTTCTTCTGGGTCAGAGTCTCGAGCTCCTGACTCTCGTCCGGCGGGAGATCGGGGATGATCAGGCCATCGATCCCCGCCTTGGCGCAGTCATGGCAGAACGCCTCGTGGCCATGGCGCAGGATGGGGTTGTAGTAGGTCATGAACACCAGAGGGACATCGACCTTCTGGGTCAGTTGCCGGGCGACATCAAGACACATACCAGGGGTGACTCCGTTCTGCAATGCCTGGAAGCTGGCCTTCTGTATAGTCACGCCGTCGGCCAGCGGGTCGGAGAACGGAATGCCCAGTTCCACCAGGTCGCACCCGCTGGCCGTGAGAAGGGGGACGACGTCCAGGGTGGCCTGCACGCTGGGGTAGCCGACCGTGACGTAGGCAATGAGTGCCTTGCCACTGGGCCTGCTGAAGGCTTCTTGGATGCGGCTCATAGCTCCACCCCCTTGGCGGCAGCTACCACGCCGATGTCCTTGTCTCCCCGCCCGGAGAGGCAGACGGCAATCATCTGGTTCCGGCTGAAGGATTTGGCGATCGTGGCGGCGTGGAAGACGGCATGCGCGGATTCGAGCGCCGGGATAATGCCTTCCGTTCGGGACAGCAGCTCGAAACCCTCCAGCGCCTCCTCATCGGTGACCGCCACGTAGCTGGCCCGCCCGCTGTCCTTCAGGTGACTGTGCTCCGGCCCCACGCCCGGATAGTCCAGGCCTGCGGAGATGCTGTGGGTCTCGCGGATTTGGCCGGCGCCGTCCTGCAGGAGATAGGACTTGGTCCCGTGGAGCACGCCGATCCGGCCCTCCGCCAGGGAAGCGGCGTGTTTGCCGGTCTCCAGTCCCCTACCGGCAGCCTCGACCCCGACTAGCTTGACTTCCTTGTCAGCCACGAAAGGATGGAACATGCCAATGGCGTTGCTGCCGCCGCCGACGCAGGCCACCACGCAGTCGGGCAGGCGGCCGTAACCATCGAGGGCTTGCTGTCGGGTTTCCTTCCCGATGACCGACTGGAAGTGGCGGACCATGAGCGGATACGGGTGCGGGCCGACCGCCGAACCGAGAAGATAATACGTGTCCCTGACGTTGGTCACCCAGTCCCTGATGGCTTCGCTCACCGCTTCCTTGAGGGTCTTGCTGCCCACCGTGACGGGGCTGACCTCGGCGCCCATCAGCTTCATTCGGAAGACATTGAGCGACTGGCGGTGCATGTCCTCCTCGCCCATGTAGACGATGCACTTCATCCCCATCATGGCGCACACGGCGGCGACGGCCACGCCGTGCTGCCCGGCGCCGGTCTCGGCGATGATGCGCTTCTTGCCCATGCGGTCAGCCAGAAGAGCCTGCCCCAGTGCGTTGTTGATCTTGTGGGCCCCCGTGTGGGCCAAGTCCTCCCGCTTCAGGAGTATGCGGGCGCCGCCGCACTGTGCCGTGAGCCGTTCGGCGAAGTACAGCGGCGTCGGCCTCCCTGAGTAGTGTTTCGACAGGGATTCGAAACTAGCTTGGAAGGCCGGGTCATTTCTGGCTTTGTTGAAAGCGGCCTCCAGCTCATCCAGAGCCGGTATCAGCACCTCCGGCACGAAGCGGCCCCCGTAGGCTCCAAAATACCCTCGGCTGTCAGGCAACATCTCTCTGTTCATTTCTCACGCTCCGAAAGCCCGGTCATGGCCCTCACGTCCCTCATCAATTCCGCGAGTTGGTCTGGATACAATGACTGCCGGCCGTCAGACAGGGCGTGCGGAGGGTCGTGGTGCACTTCGACCAACAGCCCGTCGGCGCCCACCGCGATGGCTCCTCTGGAGAGGGCGATGACATACTCCCGGCGTCCGGCGGCATGGCTGGGATCAACGACCACCGGCAGATGGCTGACCTCTTTGATCGAGGGTATGGCGCTCAGATCCAGGGTGTTCCGGGTGTTGTCGGAGAAGGTCCTGATGCCGCGCTCGCACAGGATCACGTTGGGATTCCCTTCAGATGCAATGTATTCCGCTGACATGAGCAACTCCTCGATGGTGGCGGCGAAGCCACGCTTCAGGAGAATCGGCTTCCGGCAGAGTCCGGCGCGACGGAGAAGAGAATAGTTTTGCATGTTCCTGGCCCCGATCTGAATGATATCGGCGTACTCCTCCACCATCTCGATGTTGTCGTGGTCGGTGGCCTCGGTGACCACCGGCAGGCCGGTCTCTTGGCGGACCTTCTTCAGTATCCTCAATCCATCCTCCCCGAGCCCCTGGAACGTGTAGGGCGAGGACCTGGGCTTGAAGGCGCCGCCGCGAAAGACCTGTGC
>DAIQQD010000106.1:5093-7195 GCA_036787015.1 Chloroflexota bacterium | reverse complement strand
CCTCGGTTGACCAGGTTGATATCCCACATCGGCCGCCGGCTGGCCCACCAGAACTGGTCGCTCTGCATGGCCCGGTCGAGGAGCCCTCTGGCCAGATCCGCGTAGTTCTTCGCAGCATCGTTGCCCGCTCCCATCACCGCCTTACGGGTCAACTCGATGGCTATCTTCAGGTGCTGCCACTGCAACTGGTGTATCAGGTTCTCCTTTGAGTTCCACAAGGGGTAAGGGTTGCCCGCCTGAATGTCCTCGGCGGAGGTGCTCCAGGAAGACGCTCTTGGCTCCACGTAGCTGCCGGCTGGAAAGAGCTCCAGCAACTGGCTGATGGTGACCACCCGAATCTCGCCCGTCTTGGCCACCTCCATGGTGCGCAGCAGCTCCGACGACTCCTTGGCCAGATCCACCGACTGTACCAGACGCTCCACTTTGCCGCGCCTTGGCCCTTCCTCCCCGGGTTCAGGCTGCAACGCTTCGTACATCTCCGCCAGGAAGATGTCCTCCCAATGCCGGATGTGATGCCCAAAGGTCTCGGCATCCATGGCGGTCACCACGTAGATATCATCGGTCTTGCCGCCGAATGATCTCAGTTGTCCGATGAACCCCTTGGCGTCCGTCTGCTTGAAGGCTATCCGGTTGCTCAAGACATCATCCCGGAAGAAGACCGCCAGTGTCTGACCGTTGCCCCTTATCTGGTGAATGACGCTGTTGGGCCAGGCTACCGGACAGGCCACTCCGCCGAGTATCAGCCAGCGGTGTCCCGTCTCATAGATGGGCTTGGCCACTTCGCGGCTGTAGCACATCTCCGGGCTGAAGAAACCCATGGGAGAGTAGGTCTTGCCGAAGTAGCGCTTGTTGGTCTGGTGATTCTGCACTATCTGACGGAGCATCTCGTCCTGAGGAATGAGGGGCAGAATGGGATGATACTTCGCTGAACCGACGAACTCCAGCCGCCCCATCTCCGACAGCTCTCGCAGACCATCGATGACGTCTGACATGCCGTGCTCATCCAGCATTTCGGTGAGGACGGCGTTGATATTGACGGTCACCTTGGCATGAGGCTGTTCGTGAAAGAGGTTTACCAGCGGTCGGTAGGACTCGTTGCAGACCTTCTTCAACACGCGGTGGAACTGGGTTGACGGCTGATAGAAGTGCAGCAGCGGCGCCAGATAAATCATCTTCCCAACTCTACTCCTTCTCCATCAAGTCGCCGGTTGCTCAACGTCGAATCCAAGATCAGAGACTCCAGTATACAACATGGCGCAGAGCATCTTGACAGCATCGTCTCGCGATGATATACACGTGATTAACTGAACATAGTCGCCGCACGGCGGACGGTGCGCACCTTGAAAGCTTATGACATCAGCAGGGCTGGTGCAACCCTGTCGTATTTGACATTCAGGGTACTCCCTGCCAGGTGCATGTTGCCATCTCGGGTAGACGGCATGGACCAGCGGAGTTGAACTCCGTGCCCAAATGATGGGGATTATGGAGTCACCTGTTAGAACCGCAGGGACTCCACAAGAAAGGAGGTGTCCAGATGCCGACGTGCAAGACCCGAAAAGGAGCACCAGTCAAGAAGGCCGCCGCAAAGCCAGCCAAGGCTGCTAAGAAGAAAAAATAGCCGACGTATCGAAAACGCCAGCGAGAAGGCGGAAGGGCTCACTTCTGTGAGAATAGCTCTTCCGTTTTCTTTTGAGCATTGACCCTATGATCCTCGCAATCGTCGTTTTCGCCATCACCCTAGTCCTCATTATTATCCGGCCCAAGCCCCTCAACGAAGGCACTGCGGCTGCTATGGGGGCCATCGTCCTCGTGGTCACCGGAGTCGTATCAACCGGCGATGTCTTCGACGTCCTCAAAGCCACGGACAACATCCTACTGTTCTTCCTGGGATTGATGGTCATCAGCACCGTGGCTGACCAGGCGGGATTCTTCAAGTGGTGTGCCCAGAAGGCCGTGGGGCTGGCCAAGGGAAGCGCGCGGAGGCTCCTGCTCGTAGTCTTCGGCTTGGGGGTTCTCATCACCGCCTTCTTCTCAAATGATGCCACCGCCTTGATCCTCACCCCCATCGTCTTTGTGCTGGTCACCAGGTTCAAGCTCAAGCC
>DAIQQD010000106.1:0-4993 GCA_036787015.1 Chloroflexota bacterium | reverse complement strand
GCTGCCCTGCTGGCCGGGGGCTTCGCCTTCCGGCGCCTGAAGGTGCGCGGCGTGGCTTCTGGCATCTCGTGGTCCATATTCATCTTCATATTCGGCCTGGCACTGCTGGTCAAGGGGCTAGAGAATAGGGAGGTCACCCAGGCTATTGGGGAGGCCGTGGTTCATCTGTCCTCTGCCGGCACATTGTGGGCCGTCCTCGCTGTCTCATTGGGCACAGCCATAGGGGCCAACCTGATCAACAACTGGTCCATGATGATGATTTCGGTCTCCAGCTTGGCCAGCGTCAGCTTCGACCGCAGCCTCATCTACGCTAGCGTTCTGGGAGCGGACCTGGGACCCAATATCACGATCCTCGGATCGCTGTCATCGATGCTGTGGCTGGTCTTGCTGAGGCAGAGAGGGCTGGACATCCATCAGTGGCAGTACATCAGATTGGGGTTGACCGTCATGCCACTGATGCTGATCACCAGCGCGCTGTGCATCTATGCCTGCGGCCGGCTGTTTGGATAGCACCGAGAAGCTACCCGTGTGTCTTCGGGACTGGCAACGGCAGCCAGTTCAGCCAGGAGAGCCTTGCTGGACACCCGACAAGTCGTTATGGTAATCTAATATTTGATTTGGCCAAAATATCAACTGCTTCACTAGGCAACCAAGGATCAAATGAGCATCGACAACGGGAAATTCCCCCGACTAGGCTTGTTTCCGCACTTATCCTCACAGAGCCTCTCTACCTAGACCTGTTTTCGTCCGTTGCTGAGGCTCACTAGTCGGATGGGGGACCGGAAAGGGGTGAAAAGTACCGAGGAGCAGGAAGGCAACAAGTCCAAAGAATGATACCGAGTCAAGGCACGTATCGCCATTTGAACGTGACCCCAGAAGGAAGGATTAGAAGGAGGAGTGACATAGCACATGGCTAAACCTGAAGAGATGGCAAAGATCAAGGGATACAGCAGCGTAATGGAGGAGAAAAGGAAGTTCGATCCTCCGAAGTCACTGAGCAAGACGGCCTACATCAAGAGCATGGCTCAGTACAAGAAGATCTACAAGGAATCCATCGACGATCCAGAGGGTTTCTGGGGTGGGGTGGCCGAGCAGATCGACTGGTTCAAGAAGTGGACCAAGGTCCGCGAGTACGATTTCGTCAACGGGAACATCAAGTGGTTCATGGGTGGCAAGCTAAATCTGACCTATAATTGCCTGGATCGCCACCTGACCACCGAGAGGAAGAACAAGGCCGCCATTATTTGGGAAGCTGAGCCAGCTGGCGAAAGCAAGACCTATACGTACCAACAACTGCACTATGAGGTCTGTAAGTTCGCCAACGTGCTAAAGAAGCATGGCGTCAAGAAGGGTGACCGCGTCTCCATCTACCTCCCCATGATTCCGGAGTTGCCCATTGCCATGCTGGCCTGCGCCCGAATCGGCGCCATCCACAGCATAGTCTTTGGCGGATTCAGCGCCGAGGCCCTGCGGGACCGCGTCCTCGACTGCGGATCCAAGACTCTGGTCACCTGCGATGCCGGCTATCGCAGCGGCAAGACGGTTCCCACCAAGGCGAACGCGGATGCTGCCTTGACCGGTTGTCCCGCGGTGACAAAGGTGATCGTCTTCAAGAGGTCCGGAGCACCGGTCAACATGGTGCAGGGCCGAGACTTCTGGTGGCACGAAGAAATGGCTGAGGCCAGCGGTCACTGCGAACCCGAGATCATGGACGCTGAGGACCCATTGTTCATCCTGTATACCAGCGGCAGCACCGGCAAACCTAAGGGCGTGCTTCATACCCAAGCTGGCTACCTGGTCTACGTTTACCAGACCTTCAAATGGATCTTCGATTACCATGAGGCAGACACCTTCTGGTGCACCGCCGACATCGGGTGGGTGACCGGCCACAGCTACATCGTCTACGGCCCGCTGGCCGCCGGGGCTACCAGCCTGATGTTCGAGGGCGTACCCAACTACCCCAAGCCAGACAGGTTCTGGGATGTAGTGGAGAAATACAAGGTCAACTGCATCTACACCGCTCCCACTGCCATCCGCGCCATGATGAAGGACGGCGACGAGTGGCCGAAGAAGCATGACCTGAGCAGCCTGAGAATCCTGGGCACGGTGGGCGAGCCCATCAACCCCGAAGCCTGGATGTGGTACTACAACGTCATTGGTAAGGGCAAGTGCCCCATCGTCGATACCTGGTGGCAGACGGAGACCGGTGGCATCCTGATAACCCCGCTTCCCGGCGCCATACCGATCAAGCCGGGTTCAGCCACTCTCCCGTTCCCGGGCGTGAAATGCAAGATCGTCAGCGAGGACGGCACCGAGGTTGGCGTCAACGAGGGCGGCATGCTGCTCATCTGCGAGCCATGGCCCGGCATAATGAGGGGCGTATATGGCCCGGGTGGCCAGGAGAGATTCAAGGACACCTACTTCAGCCGCTTCCCCGGCTACTATCTGACCGGCGATGGCGCCCGCAAGGACGAGGACGGCTACTACTGGCTGATGGGTCGTGTTGACGACGTCATCAATGTCTCCGGACACCGCCTGGGCACCGCAGAAGTTGAAAGCGCTCTGGTGTCCCATCCGGCAGTCGCCGAGGCGGCTGTGGTGGGTTACCCTCATGAGGTCAAGGGCGATGGCATCTTTGCTTACGTCACGTTGAAGACCGGCAAGGCGCCTTCGGATGACATGAAGAAGGAACTCACGGCTCACGTCCGCAAGGAGATCGGCCCCATTGCCACCCCGGACATCATACAGTTCGCTGATGGCCTGCCCAAGACCCGCAGCGGCAAGATCATGCGCCGCATCCTCAAGCTTATTGCCAAGGATGAAACCACCAACCTGGGTGACACCAGCACTCTGGCGGATCCTGGCGTGGTGGATACCCTCATAGAGGGGCGCAAGAAGCTGCCGAGGGCGGCAGACCTCAAGTTCGCATAGGGAAAGACGTACGTTCAGGGTGTGGGGATTCCGAAAGGGCCCCACACCCTACGACAGACTAGTGGTAACTGAATCAGAGTTCGGTGGGAGACAATAGGGCTGGGCTTGGTCGCCAGCTCTTTTTTGTGACCAACGCAATCTAGGGAAAAGGAGGGTGTGACTAATGGCAGAAGAGAAGAAGCTCTTCGGTATGCCGGCAGAGAAGGGCAGATGGCTGCTCATCGTCCTGGGTTTCATCATCAACATCTGCCTGGGTAGCGTCTATGCCTACGCCATTTTTGGCAAACAACTAGCGGCCGAGTGGGGTTTCGGCGCCGTGGGGGGCGTCCAAGCGGCGGGAGACGTCTTCAAGCAGCAGATCCCGTTCGGCGTCTTTCTGCTGTTCTTCGCCGCCATCTTTCCACTCAGCGGACAGCTTCTGGAGAAGCTGGGCCCTAAGAAGCAGGGCATCATCGGCGGCATCATAGTCGCCGCTGGATGGATACTGGCTTCATTCGTCGCCTCGGGAACTGAGAGTGTTCCTCTGTTTGTGCTTACCTACGGTGTCATTGGCGGCATCGGGGTGGGCCTGTGCTATATCGCCCCCATCCAGGTAGCCACCAGATGGTTCCCCGACAAGAAGGGTCTGGCCACAGGCTTGACGGTAGCCGGCTTCGGTGGTTCCCCGTTCATTAGCACGTACCTGGGCCAGGAGCTCATCGACATGAATCATCATGTGTCTGATGCACTCCTGTATCTGGGCATAGCGTTCTTGGTGGTCCTCATCGTTTCATTCTGGTTCATGGTCTTCCCGGAGGCCGGCTGGAAGCCAGCAGGCTGGACGCCGAAGGCAGCCCCGGCGGCTGCTACCAGCGCTGTGAACTACAATCGCAACGAGATTATCAAGACCCCGACATTCTGGGTCTTGTTCGCCTGCTTCGCCATCGGCTCGCTGGCAGGCCTGATGGCCATTGGCATTTACAGTAGCGTCTATGCCAGGGACGTGATTAACCTGACGGTACACACCACCGCTCTCTCAACTGCGGTCATTGTGCAGTTCATCCTGGCCCCGTTCAATGCGGGTGGCAGGCCGGTCTTTGGAGCGGTGACGGACAAGCTGGGGCCAAGAGTGGCCGCCATGATAACCTTCGTTGTTATCCTGCTGGCCGCCGGCGGCATGATCATAGTCGGCAAGGGCACCGACACCGCCACGACCCTGAACAAGGCTCTCTACTTCGTCTGCTTCGCTGCCTTCTACGCCGGCCTGGGCGGCTGGCTGGCCATCGCCCCGACAGCAGTCGCGCAGTTCTTCGGCACCAAGTTCTCCTCGCGGAACTATGGCGTCCTGTTCCTGGCCTATGGCGTCGGGGGCTTGATCGCCACCTTTGTAGCGGCATACTCCAGCAAGATATTCAAGGGAGATGCCGGAGTGCTGGATGCCTTCATTCCAGTCGCCATCCTGGCGGCGCTCGGCTTCTTGCTGGCAGCGCTCTTCATGAAGCCACCCAAGCAGGTGGAGGCACCCAAGAAGTAGTAGCGATCAACTGAAGAAACGCATGCACGACAACAATGGAGGCCTGTGGTAACACAGGCCTCCTTCCTAGAGAGGGCTGAAGCTTCCTGATGGGAGCCTGAGGGTGTCCCTGAGCTATGAGCCATCGGCTACTAGCTCATAGTTCTAGAGGAATGGGGACCAGGAGGTTGGAAACGGCGATGCTGGTGCGCACAGCCCATCCTACATGCTGGATTCCCGCCTCCGCGGGAATGACAGAACAGGTGGAGCAGGATGCTGCCGGGGTTTGGGGTGTCCCCAATTCCTTCTCTCTTCCCCCATGACTGGGGGACAAGGGGGTTGAGACGAGGTCACCAGGACAGCGATGGCCGTCACAGGTCACCCTACGTGATTAGAGAGTTGAAATTGGCTTCCATCGGAGTCATTATGGATAGAAGACAAGAAGAGAAACGTCATGGACAAGCAACAGAAGCCCAGAAGCAAGATCCCTGCGTGGCCGTCGATCAGCCGTGCGACTGCTCCCAGCACCACAGAACACCATGAGAAGGCGCACCATGGCAAGTTCGCAAC
>DAIQQD010000303.1:0-2035 GCA_036787015.1 Chloroflexota bacterium | reverse complement strand
AGGTCTTTGCGCCTGGATGTCACGGCGGCCCTCCCAAGGAGGCCACCGTGGCCATACTCGAAGAACAACTGCGGGAGGAGATCCCCGAGATCAGGGGGGTGGAGGCAGAGTAGGCTCTCGAGAATGGTAGCGTTGTTCCGCGCGTGTCGATCGTTCCCAGAAGTTGGCGCTAGCGCTTCTCGTGATAGCGCATGAAGCGATCCATAGCCAGGGCGGCCCGGGGAATGGAATCGTAGACCGGCAGTCCTGCCGCCTGGCACTTCTCCCGCAGCCGCGCCATTCTCTCAAATTCGCCCGCCGTAGAAATGCTGTGGAGTATCACCGCGACGGGCTTGCCCACCTCTCGCTGAACTCTGAGAAGTGAATCCAAGAACATGTCCGGCCAGTAGACATAGGGCGATTGCGCGAAGGGCCAAGCGGAATTGCTGACGCTCACCTGTCCCACCATTACGTCAAAGCAGCCGCCCACCGCCAGGCTGCGCATGATGGCGTGCTGCCCCTCCGGCGACGGGATGTTGGTGATGTCGAAAGGGTTCCGCAGAATCATGCCGGCGTCGGTGCTGGAGAACCTGGCCACCAAGTCATAGATATCCCTCTGTTCTTTCGGCGCCAGTTGAGGCAGTTCGAAGCCGGCCTGGATGTAGTCGTCGGCAGTGAGCACGCTGAAGCCACCGTTGCTGCCGCAGATGACGGCTCTTCTGCCCCGCGGCGGGGCAAGGTTTGAAAACGTTACCAGCATGTCGGCCATCTCATCCAGGCTGTAGACCCGGATGGCACCGGCCTGGTTCAAAAGGCCTTCCCACGATTCGTTGGCTCCGGCCAGGGACCCCGTGTGGGACGAAGCCGCCACCACCCCACCGCTGGTGCAGCCCCCCTTCAATATGATCACCGGCTTGAAGGCGGAGAGCTTCCGCAGAACGCGGCGAAATCGCCGGCCGTCTTTGACGCCCTCTATGTAGGCAGCTACTACCTTCGTCTCACCATCCGTGGCGAAGTACTCCAGCAGGTCGCATTCATCAACATCGCAAGCGTTCCCGTAGGATATGGCCTTGCTGAAGCGGATGCCCCGCTGTCCGGCGGCCCGGATCAGGTAGATGGCGTTCCCTCCACTCTGGCCGATGAAACCGACGTTTCCAGGCTCTTTGGGGAAATCGGCGGCGAAGGAGAGCCCGATCCCGGGGCAGTACAGGCCGAGGCAATTGGGGCCGAGAAGCCGGACGCCGGTGGCCCGCGCCACCCGCAGGAGTTCGCCTTCCAGGTCTCTCCCCTCACTCCTGCCAGTCTCCGAGTAGCCGGCGGTGAAAAAGGAGACTATCCTGGCCCCTTTGGCCGCGCTGTCCTTCACCAACTGCGGCGTGAGGCGCGCCGGTATGCAGGAGATCACGTAGTCCACCCTGCCAGGGACGTCTGCCATGCGGCGGTAGACCTTCAGCCCGCGGATCTCTCCGCCGGCCGGGTTCAACGGATACACCAGGCCCTGGAAGCCGGAGTCCTGCAGGCACTGAACGAAAGCGTGCCCGATGTTGTATTCCGAAGAGGCGCCGGCGATGGCCACCGAGGAGTGTTCAAAGAAGGAGTCGTCGATCTTCGTCATGCGGCTTGATCCGGCCGCTGCATGGTGGTTTGAGGCCGTGGTTCGCCCGTGTGCGGGTAGCTTGCTCAATTCAATATTGATTATATAGCGGGATCAGCTTCCGCACAAAGGGAGAATGTCGTCTGGCTGTGCCACGGGACACCATCCGGACGACCTATGGACTAGTGCAGAGACCTGCATCCCCACCATGAAACCCACTTCTGACAAAGGAATGGGCCACCGCATGGTGGCCCTCCTCGAATGTCCGCAGAGCCTAGCCTACGAGAGCAGGTATCCGCCGTCCACTATCAGCATGGTTCCGGTGACGTAGTTCACCGCCTCGCTGGCATAGAACAGCACCACTTTCGCGATATCGTCTGGCTCCCCGGGCCGGCCTAAGGGCCAGCGGGTCTCGAACTTCTTGAGCATTTCCTCCGGCTTCTTGCCAGCGGCCTCCTGCTC
>DAIQQD010000105.1:3279-7313 GCA_036787015.1 Chloroflexota bacterium | reverse complement strand
CTCGAGCTGGAGGACAAGCTGGCCAAAGGCGAGTTTGCCGCCAACACGGTGGTGATGATCCAGTGTGTGGGCTCGCGGGAAGAGGGGCGGCCTTACTGCAGCCGGGTATGCTGCTCGCAGGCGGTTAAGAACGCGCTGAAGATCAAGGAGTTGAAGCCCGAGACCAACGTCTTTGTTCTCTATCGCGATCTGCGGACCTACGCCTTCAACGAGCAGCACTACTACAAGGCCAGGGAGAAGGGGGTGAGGTTCATACGGTACGAGGAGGACAAGAAACCGGCGGTGGCCGCTACCGATGGCGGGATGGCAGTGACGTTCTACGATCCGCTGCTACGGGCGGACCTCACCATCAATACCGATTTGGTGGTTCTCTCCGCCGGAACGGTTTCCACAGCGGGGAACAAGGTCATCGCCGAGATGCTCCGGGTGCCGCTGAATCAGGACAACTTCTTCCTGGAAGCTCACCTGAAGCTGCGGCCGGTGGACTTTCCGGCTGACGGCCTCTACGTGTGCGGGATCGGACACGCTCCAAAGAACGTGGAGGAGACCATCACCCAGGCCAGTGCGGCGGCGGCGAGGGCATCGACCATCTTGTCCAAGCCGCAGATTCAGTCCGAGGCTACGGTGTCCTACGTTGACCCGGAGGTTTGTCGTGGGTGTGGACAGTGCGTAGCCGTCTGTGCCTACAACGCTCTTGAGCTTGACGAGGTGAGAAAGATAGCCGTCGTGAGGGAGACGGTTTGTCAGGGATGCGGGGCCTGTGCCGCTACCTGTCCCTCGAAGGCCATAAGGCACCGGAACTGGAACCCGAAGCAGTTCTTCGAGATGATTGAGGCGGCTGGCTACGCTTATGCCAAACCGGGCCAATAGAACCCCGTCTGACGAGGTGAAGATGATGGGCAATATACAGAAGAAAGGCGAGGCAATTCTGGTGGTCGGAGCCGGCGCGGCCGGAATGAGGGCCTCCCTGGATCTGGCCGAGATGGGGTACAAGGTCTATCTCTGCGACAAGAACCCGAATGTTGGCGGAACTATGGTTCAAACGGACCGGTGGTTCCCGGACAACCACTGCGGCATGTGCAAGATGCTTCCTGTCTTCTCCAGAGATGACACATCACAATACTGCCTGCGCCGCGGACTGCTTCATCCCAATATCCAGATTCTCCCTATGACCGAGTTGGAGAAGGTGCAAGGGGAGGCGGGAGACTTCACTGTTACGTTGAAGTCGGTTCCTTCCGGAGTGAACCCCGATCTGTGCATCGGCTGCGGGGAATGCGTTAACGTTTGCCCGGTGGACGTGCCTGACCAGTTCAACGAGGGTCTGAACAAGCGCAAGGCCATCTACCTGCGCAATCCCTGGATGCCTACCAACTCTTATGTCATCGACTGGGCCGCCTGCACCAAGTGCAAGGCCTGCATCAACAAATGCCCGACGGGGGCCATTAACCTGTCTCCCGAGGCCAGCTCGAAGACCGTCAAAGTCGGCTCCATCATCCTGTCCACGGGTTTTGAGGAATTCGATCCCGACTTCACCGCCCAGTACGGGCACCACCGCTATCCCAATGTCGTGACCAGCATCGAGTTGGAGAGGTTGCTCAGCGAAAGCGGCCCGACCCAGGGCAAGCTGCTGCGGGCGTACGATCAGAAGGTGCCCGGTTCAGTCGCCTTCCTGCAGTGCGTGGGCTCCAGGGACATGAAGAGGAAGTACTGCTCCTATGCCTGCTGTATGTATGCGTTGAAGGAAGCGACGTTGATCAAGGAACTGCACCCTGAGACCGAAGTTGAGATCTTCTACATGGACATGCGTGCATTCGGCAAGGGGTACCACCGCTACTATCAGCAGGCCGTGAAAATGGGCGTCAAGTTCACCCGGTCCCGCGTTCCTTTGGTCAAGCAGGACTTCAAGAACGGCGACCTCCTGATCACCGTGGCCGCGGAGGACGGCAAGCTGACACAGCGGCGCTTCGGCATGCTGGTGCTCTCCGTGGGCCAGACGCCTTCGGCGCGGTTCAGGGAACTGGCCGAGTGCATCGGGGTCAAGCTCAACGAGAATGGTTTCTGTGAGATTGACGAGCTGACACCGGTGGAAACGAACAAGGCAGGAGTGTTCGTCTGTGGTTCGGCCTCGGGGCCGAAGGACATCACGGACGCCATGATCAGGGCCAGCGCCGCTGCCGGAAGGGCAGCGCGATTTGCCTTGCCAGCGCAGCCGGCGGAAGTGGCCGTCGCTGCCACAGGGACCGCGCCGCCGAAGACGGCCGTCATCCTCTGCGATTGCGGCAAGGAGGTCGCCTCGATCATTGACATGAAGGGTCTGCTGGAATCGTGTAGGGCACTTCCCAGTGTGGTTCATGTGGAACGGTCCCCTTACCTGTGCCAGAAGAACGCAGTGAAAGACATCAAGGCCAAGATGGACCAGTACCAGGCCAACCGGGTGGTGCTGGGCACCTGCGCTCCTTTCATATCGAGAAGGCTGTCCGCGGGAATCGCCGTGGATTCCTCTTTGATCCAGGTGGTTAACCTCCGCGAGGAGGTGGCCTGGCCGAACCGCAGCACACCGTCGGCGGCTACGAACAAGGCCCGAGCGCTGATAGGCATGGCCGTCGAGCGGTTGAGACTGCAGGAGCCCGCCACCATGTCGGACATCGTGACCAGACAGTCTGCACTGGTCATCGGTGGGGGCGTGGCGGGTATGGTGGCGGCCCTGACGATAGCCGATTTGGGACATGAGGTTCATATCTTGCGGCGCGGAGCAGGGTTGGGCGGCAGGGCCAGGAGCATGCACTCCACTCTGGAGGGGAATGACGTTCAGGCCTTCCTGCGAAGCATCGTCCAGGACGTGGAAAGCAATCCGCACATTCACGTGTACAAGGGTGTCGAGGTTGCAGAAGTGGGGGGGCATGCCGGCAATTTCGATGTCAAGTTCACCGGCCAAGATGGAGCCAAGTCCTCCCTGGAAGTGGGAAGCATAGTTGTGGCTACTGGGGCGGAACGTTTCAGGACCAAGGAATACCTCTACGGCCAGAACGAGAAAGTCATTACGCAGGACGAGCTCGAGGACAAGCTGGCGCGTGGCGATCTGAGCCAGGTGAAGTCGGTAGCCATGATCCAGTGTGTCGGATCAAGGGATGAGAACCGGCCCTACTGCAGCCGGATCTGCTGCTCCGAGGCGCTGGTCAATGCCCTCCGCATCAAGGAGAAGACACCCGACGTTGACGTTGTCGTATTCTACCGGGATCTCATGAGCTACGGCCTTATCGAGAAGTACTACACCCAGGCCAGAGAGAAAGGCGTCCTCTTCGTGCGCTACGATCTGGACAGCAAACCGGATGTCAAGAGCGACGGGGGCAAGTTGAAGCTCACTGCCAGGGAGCCGGTCCTCCGGGGGAAGATCACGATGGAGCCTGACCTGCTGGTGCTGTCCACGCCCGTCGTGCCCCGTGATGAGCACCGGTTGGCCAAGCTCCTGTCCGTGGACTTGAATGAGGACGGGTTCTTTCAGGAAGCCGAGGCCAAGTTCCGGCCAGTGGACTGCATGCGGGACGGGATATTCATCTGCGGCCTGGCACACTCACCGCGAAGCCTGGGAGAGTCCATCGTGCAGGCCCAGGCGGCGGGGCAGAGGGCCTCATCCATCTTGTCCAAAGGCAAGCTGCGTTCTGGACGGATGGTCTCTGAGGTCAAGGAGAGATGGTGCGTGGGTTGTGGCATGTGCATAACGGTTTGCCCTTACGGTGCCAGGGTCAGGGACGAGAAGAAAGGCGTGGCGGTGGTCATTGAGGCGTTGTGTCAGGGCTGCGGTGCTTGTGTAGTCACCTGCCCCAGCGGGGCGTCCAGCCTCCGGGGTCTCAGCGACAAGCAGGTGATGGCCATGATGGACGCAGCTTTGTAGATATTGGTGCTTTGTAGCATTTGTTTTGACGGATTTTTGGTTGCCCTATTGGGCAGAGAGGTGTTGGCTTGCGAAAGGGCCTCAAGGCTCACTTTCAACCCCCTTGCCCCCATTCTTGGGGGACACTAGGGGAATTGGGGGA
>DAIQQD010000105.1:0-3179 GCA_036787015.1 Chloroflexota bacterium | reverse complement strand
GTTGATGAGTTGGCCAACATGGGGGACGCAACTGATAGAGCTGGCGTTATGGAGCACTAGACCAAGCGGGAGGTTAGGCAGTGTCAGACGAGAAGAACGATGGTTTTGAACCCACGATAGTCGGTTACCTGTGCAACTGGTGCACCTATGCCGCTGCCGATGTGGCCGGCAGCAGCAGGCTGCAGTACCCGCACAACATCCGGGCCATCCGCGTCATGTGCAGCGGATCGGTGGACCCGCTCTATATACTCCGGGCCTTGTTCAGCGGGGCGGACGCTGTCCTGATATCCGGATGCCGGCCGGGAGACTGCCACTACGTCTCAGGCAACTATAAGGAAAGGCGGAGAATGGTGGTCCTCAAGACCATCCTCGAGACGCTGGGTCTGGAGAGCGACCGTATATGGCTGCGGTGGATAGCGGCTTCCGACGTGCCCAAGTTCGCGGCCACGATGAATGAGGTCACCGCGGAAGTCAAGAAGCTGGGACCCAATCCCATAAATAGCGCGTGGTCGGTGTAACCAGCGAATTAGGAAAGCAACGGAAGGGGCAGACGGCCCCGTTCCTCAAGGAGTGAAGAATGGCGAAGACGGTCAGTTTCAGCGTTAAGGATGGAAGCGTCACCGGTGCGATGCGCCAGCTCTTGAAACAGCTCCTGGAGAAGAAGCTGGTAGACGCTGTGCTTGTGCCCCTGGAGTTGCCTTCCAGGGAGAACGTGGTTCAGAGCCTGGTGACGCAGCCGGAGGCCATGGGCGCGGCCAATCCGCTGGCTCCGGTGCTGCCGGTGAACACCGCCAACATCATCTCCAAGATGACCCGGCTGGCCTCCAGCGAGAAGAAGGTGGCCGTGGTAGCGCGGTCCTGCGAACTGCGGGCTCTCATAGAGCTGGTCAAACTGAAGCAAGCCTCGCTGGACAACATCGTGCTGGTCGGCGTGGACTGCTATGGGACCTACTCGGTGCCGGACTACAAGCAGTTTGCCAAGGGGACTCAGGCCCCCGGCGACGAGTTCATGAAAGGCATGAAGGCAGGCAAGGCGGACAGCCGGTTGAGAGAAGCCTGCCAGATCTGCGAGTACCCCTATCCCTTGATTGCCGATATCACCGTTGGACTTGTCGGCAGCGACTTCGACAAGGAGATCCTGCTGCTGGCTAATACCCCGCTGGGGGAGCAAGTGGTGGATGGCCTGGGGCTGCCCGGAGCCAAGGATGATGGCCGAAAGGCGGCCGTCGAAAAGCTGGTGACCGAGCGGGTGAAGCGTAGAGATGAGGTCTTTGCACAGACACTGGCGGAGACCAAGGGTTTGGAGAAGCTGACTTCCGTCTTCTCGCCGTGCATCGGGTGCCACAATTGCCGGGATGTGTGCCCGGTTTGCTACTGCCGGGAGTGCGTCTTTGACTCTTCGACCTTCAGCTTTGAGGCGGACAAGTATCTGGACTGGGCCTCCAGGAAGGGCGCGCTGAGGGTTCCCACGGACACGCTGCTATTCCATTTGACCCGTCTGAACCACATGGCCACGTCCTGTGTCGGGTGCGGGCAGTGCCAGGAAGCTTGTCCCAACGATGTCCCCGTGTTCCGCATCTTCCGTCTCGTCGCCTCCAGGGTGCAGCCGTTGTTCTCTTACGTGCCAGGTCGAAGTGTCGACGAGCCATTGCCGCTGACGACTTTCAAAGAAGCCGAGTTTCAGAAGGTGGGGTTCGAATAGACCCGCTGCAGGGTCGTTGATTCTGTTTGGGCATTGAGGAGACTGATATGCAGTACGAAAGCAAATCCGGCACGGTGACCTGTGACTCTGGTTTCGCCGTGCGAGTCAAGGAAGAGAGCAAGGTTGACTTCAATCGATGCTACCAGTGTCTGACCTGTACCCTGGGCTGTCCGGTGGCCCACTACATGGACCATCCACCGAACGAGATTGTCCGCATGGTGCAACTGGGACTGAAGGACCAGGTGCTTGGCTGCTCCACGATTTGGATCTGCGCGTCCTGTGAGTCGTGCGTCACCAGGTGCCCCAACGAGATCAACATACCCCACCTGATGGATGTCCTGCACCAGATGGCCCTGCGTGAGGGCGTCAAGCCCAAGGAACCCCATGTTCCGGCTTTCCACGCGGCCTTCATGGACCCCATCAAGAGGTTCGGGCGGCAGAACGAAGCGTTGATGTCGGCCGAGCATTTCCTCAGATCGAAGGATTTCTCTTCCAAGACCCTGAAGGTGGCCGGCGGCCTGGGGATTGGGATGTTCACCAAGGGGAAGATCAAGCTCATGCCGGCCAGGACCGGGAAAGGCAGAGCCCAAGTCAAGCAGTTGTTCAAAGAGACAATGAAGGGGAAACAGCCATGAAGTATGCGTACTACCCTGGCTGCTCGCAGGAAGGTGGAGAGGAGCATTTCGGGAAGTCCACCGAGGCGGTGTGCCATGCACTGGGAATAGAGTTGCAGGAGATCCACGAATGGACCTGCTGCGGTGCTTCTTCGGGACACTTCCTCAATGAAGACCTGTCCCTGGCTCTCCCCGCGAGGAACCTGGCCATCGCCGAGAAGATGGGCCTGGATACTCTCTGTGTGTGTGCCGCCTGCTACCTGAGGCTGAGGCAAGCCCGGCATGAGGTGCGTCACAGTCCCGAAACCCGCCGAAAGGTGGAAGGCTGGCTGGACGCACCCTACGAGGGCAAGTATGGTGTCCGGCATCTCCTGGATGTCGTGGTCAATGACCTGGGCCTGGGTGCGGTCAAAGCCAAAGTCACCCATCCCCTGAAGGGCCTCAAGCTGGTCTGCTACTACGGGTGCTATCTGATGCGCCCCCCGGAAATCGTGGCCTTCGACGATCCGGAGAACCCTACTGCCATGGGCAAGCTGCTGCAGACTCTGGGTGCTGACGTGAGAGACTGGGCCGCCAAAGTAGATTGCTGTGGAGGCAGCCTCATGCTCACGCAGTCAGATGCGGTGCACGATCTGGTCGGCAACATAGTCGACCGGGCACGCGATGTGGAGGCTGAAGCCATAGTGACGGCGTGCCCCATGTGCACCATGAACCTGGAGGCCATGCAAACAGGGAAAGACAAGCTTCCCATCATCTACTTCACCGAACTGCTGGGTGTCGCCATGGGACTGCCGGACACCAGGAAGTGGTTCAAGAAGCACCTGAAGAGCCCCGCCAAGGTGCTGGCTGTCCACGGGTTGTAG
>DAIQQD010000302.1:0-2042 GCA_036787015.1 Chloroflexota bacterium | reverse complement strand
CAATGCTTAACACTTCTGGAGGACCATATTTGGTACATACCACAGCTTTCATGGTTTCCACTATCTACCCCCTTCTAGCGCGCCGAAGGCGTCAACCTGACAGCGGTTAGGTCGATCCGCATAATCTGCCGAATTCCCGGTTTCTGCTCAGACAGTATACCTCGTCATTTCCGGCACAAGATACTCTACCAAGCCTTTCCATTTCATTGACTTGCTGATAGTCCAGCATCCAGTATCTGGAACATTATGCGGGTCAACACAAGAACTCTTCGTCTCCAAGCCTGTCCGTCGGAGTCCGAAGACCCGCCAGCCAACGGTTGAGGATATGGGTGTGGACCTGAACTGCCGACTCCTGTGTCAACGTTGCGTCACCATGCTCAACACGTCAACGTATGAATATGATGACTTCACACTCAATACATGAGGGCAAGTAACGACTCCCGTCTGACAAGGATCTAAGCCCCGACCGGCCAATCGCCACGTACTTCGTTCACCGGGAGTCTCTTGACGGGCGGATAGCCGCCCTTGGACCAGGTCAGGTCAGAAGGTCACGACCGGCGGTTCCACGCTCAAAAGGGTAATGGTCCACGCTTGGTCGGTAGAGCGTCTGACATGGATACAGAAGGTCATGGTTCGAATCCATTGTAGCCCACCACTGCCTGGAGAAGTGCTGCAAGAGTTGGTGGATCACTTGCTGAGTGCTCTCAGAGTGCCCCCTAGGCCATAGGAGCAGCAGCCAAGTTCCCGCGCCGCCAAATCTCCACCTGGAGGGTTCTTCGTTTGGCGACCAGCTTCCTGAAGAGCGACCGGCCGACGGCATCTTGACACTCTTTCGCAAAGGCATTTGATTGTGATATCATCCCAGCGGAAGACTCCATCTTCGCCTGGGTCGCTGGGGTGGTGTGGTCGGTTGAAATGCTCTGAGTGCCAAGCTATTTGCCCCCCGACTGAACACAGACTAGGGAATTCGATATCGACGAGTGGCAGAGCAGCCTTCTTTTATCATGCATCTTCGAGATTATGATACAGTCGATCGTTGGAATTAGTGACTCAGCCTCGTAGCCTGTCGGCTGAGAACTCATATAAGGGGGAAATGAAATGCGAGTCTTTGAAAGCACGGAGAAGATGTACGATGTGTTGGGAACCTTGTTCAATGTGTTGGCTGCGGACCCCGTAGTGGGACCCAAATACAGGGAGTCAAACATCATCATCAAGTTCACGATAAGCGACCCGGACGGGTTCATCTGGTTGGACAAGGATGCGAAAGTCATTTGTGGTCCCGCGGACCTCAAACCGACTATAGAGATGACCCTCAGTGGCGACACCTGCCACGAATTCTGGCTTCAGACCATCTCCATGCCGGTGGCTTTGGCCAAAGGCCGCATTAGGGCGAAAGGGCCGCTGCCTAAAGTGATCAAACTACTCCCCATGTTGAAGCCGGCATACGCGGCATACCCCGAGATCGCCAGGAAGCACGGGCTGCCCGTTAAGTGAACGTCAGGAGGTTCTTATGGCCAGGGAAGCCAGTATGAAGCAGTTTGAACAGGACAGGAAGGAAGCGACCAGGATTGCAGCACGGCTCCTGCTCGCATCGGGAACCACATCCCCCAGGGTCGGGGGGGTCGGGGAGACAACCATACACATCATTGATGACGAATGCGCCATTGAGGAGCTTTGCCAGACCATGGAAAGGATGGCTGAGGAGAACAAACGCTGGGGCTTCTTCAAGAGAGACGCGGTGATACTCCGGGATGCAGATGCTGTGCTAATAGTCACTTCGCTGCGTTGTGTGTCTGATCCGGGAGATTTCAACTGCAACCTGTGTGGAAAGCTCACCTGTGAATACAAGAGGCAAGCTGAAAGACTGCCTGATGAGCCAGGGATTGCCTTCCGAGGGCCACTATGCATATTCAGGGCCAACAACATCGGCTACGCTGTAGACAGCATGGTAGCGCTGGCAAGGAATCTAGGTGTTGATTATGGCGTTTACTGGTCAGCCGGTGCAGCAGCAATGAGGATGAGGACTGTCCCGAAGAGTACGG